>JAPPAB010000183.1 GCA_026705765.1 Gemmatimonadota bacterium | reverse complement strand
TGCGACTCAATCGCCCAGATATACGTACCCGCATTCAGACGACCGCGCGTATTGGCATTCAAACCCACCGTGTGCGTATCCCACTCGATCTCGCCACGCGCTACCGGGTTGCCCCGCTGTGGGTCGAGCGTATCAAAGGTCTGGCGCCACGCCAGATCACCCGTCAGCGTGTAGATATACAGCGTACACCGGCTCGGCACATTGATCCACCGGATGCGAGGCGCGCCATAACTGTGCTCATCCCTGCCCTGTACCCAGGGATTGGGCACCACCCTGATCGGCAGCGACATGGTCTCATTCTCATTGTTCAGCAAGGCAGAAGTTAGCCTTGGCACAACGCCAGTGGCGGGCCACAAGTACTGATTGCGCTCATCCGAATGCCCAGTTTCCAGACCCTGCTCGTCAAACGCGCGTACCGAATAGTGGTAAATAAATCCCTGATCGGGTTCTGGATCGATAAACCTGTAGGTACCCCAGCGGAAAGGTCCATCGACCTCGGCTTCAGCGGGGTCCTCCTGGCCTTCTGCCCAGGGCTGATTGAGAAATTCAGCACCGGGGGGCGCATCTGAGGTCAACTGCCGTTCGCCTTCGGGTCCCTCAGCTTTGGGAATCGTCGCCAGCAATTTCCACGGTCCTGCCCGCATAAAAACAGAGCGATAAACCCGATAGCCCAGCACATCGGGACGACCCAGATCCGGATCAATCGCCGTATCGGCAATGCCCGACCAGTTTATTTCGATATTGCCTTGCAGGGTCGTCATCCCATTGACCTTCACATCGGGTGGCTGGTTAAGCCCGTCAAAGCCCAGGTCATATAGCTTTTGCGCTTCATTGCCGTGGGCATAAATCGCTTCCAGACCCAGTTCCAATTCATCGGTCAGGCTCTGCTGTTGCCAGTTCCACTCGTAGGGACGCGCATACCCGCTGGTATCCATGCGATACTTTTCAGAATTGGACGCCATACCCGCCACATAAGCGATCACCACCTTGGCTTTGTCGCCAGGACCCAGAGTATAGGGACCATAAACCTGTGCATCGATCCACGCACCCAATTCCTCATTGTCGTGGTACTGCACCATGCGGTCTGTATCATTTTCTCCGAGCACGCCAGCAGCATCGCTATAGATGTCGAACAATTGGTTCTCGCCATGCGTACCGCCATGCGGATCATCGCCCAGCGCCGAAGAATACATGCGCCACCTGAACACAGTGTGGGGCTGTGGACCTTCTGGCCTCACATAACCGCCTTTTCTATCTATTGCATTAAACGGATGATCAGACGTACCCGTCGCAATCGGCATCATCCCGATATACTGCGGAGAAAGCAACGTACCATCTCTAAAATTGGACGTTGACACGTATTGATGCTGTGCACGAGATCGGGCATAAGGCTCACCCAGGTCATTCCACAGGCGGGCGACTGCATCGCCATCATACACATACGTCAGATGCATCGGCGCGCCCTTGTAATTGTAGGCATATTCCGGATAATCGTAATTCTCCGCCTGTGTATAGCGCCAGTAATCGTCTTGCGTAGAGGGCTGAACCAAATTCCAGGCATTCGAGTTCGATCCCCCAGCAGGCACCCACTCAGCACCGGTCTTACTGGTGATAAATCCGTTCTTAACCACGATATAAACTTCGTCAAGTTGTTTGGGATACCCGGGATCAGCACTCCCATCGCCATCTGTATCGCCATTATTCCAGAACTCCATCTCCGTAATCAAGAAGTCATCGTAATCACCCCGGGTCATAATCGAAGACTGCTTGCCATTGGGAGATGGTACCGGGATCATCACGTCATTATCCGTGCCGGATATAGAATACGCATGCACCATCCGCTTCACCGAAATACCCGAAGCCTGCGACCAGCCCGTCACCATTAGATTCTCACCAAACAACTCGGGCGACAAACGAGGATGATTGGTCGCGACGCCATTTGAACGCATCTGATTCAACCCGGCCCGAACCGTTCTATAAGAAGACACCAGCATCTGCTTGAATGACTCGTTGTTCAATGGATAAAACCCATAGCTCCAATTGTAATAATCCATCGGCTCCACTTTGTCGGGACCAGGCGGAAAAGCGGCTTGTCCCAAACCACCGTAGATACCGTTACTATACTGATACTCCACTGGCTCGCCATTCACAAAATGGTGCGTGATCTTCATATTATTCATGCGGGGCCAGTAGAGTGCTGCATTTTGTCCGTAATTGAACAGATTAAACGGACGAGTGCCAGCCCGCCACACAGACCGCCAGATCGCTGCAATGCTTTCGACATTATTGCGCGGGTTGTGCTGAATCGGAAAAATATCTGCGGACGGCTGTCGAGGTCCCCCCTGAGATACAAACTTGCGCCCATCGTCTGTGCGCGCCATCACCCACACGCCATTGCCACGCGAATTATCCTGCCGGTTCACGCGGCCCACAATGCCCGACGCATAGGTTGAGGTCCACCGTCCGGGATAAGACATACCCACTTCTGCACCAAAGATACTGTCGCCATCCAGCGAATGCCCCAGTGTGCCATTATTGCGCAACGACACCCAGAGTTTCGCGCGATTGGTCGTGCGCCGGCGCGTGCGCTGCTGCGCGTCGGCATCAATCGTCATATACAACTCCGACACACCCAACACACCAATGAGAATTAGACAAAACAATAAAAATTTGCGCATCGTGTGATTCCTCCTATTTTGCCCCGGCGTGCCTCCGCGCACTTACAAGTCCGCGGATTTTTCACTCCTCTTCAGAGTCTCTCCTTTCCCCTCCCAAGGACAATATTGAAAGAACCCTCTCTTCTGATTTAGATTCACGGAATGACCTTTCCGTTCCCTATTCTCTGTACGAAAATTGTAAGACTCTGTTAAAGTCTGTAAAACAAAACGCGCCCATTTCTCAATGGACGCGCTTAATCATATCTGGACAGGCGGAAAATCAACCAATACTATATCAATACGCCGATGTTAGAGTTATTTTTTCAACCATTTAATTCCCATAACGGAAGCGCGCTTCGCGTTCGACGCTCTTGCCACTGACCAGATCGGTTACGATGACTTCGAGTGCGTTGACCCCGGGTCTGACTTTGTTGAGTACGATTTCGACGTATTCGCGCTCGTCGGCATCCCGTCCCGTGCGTTCGTTGGTGATAGCCACCTGGGGTTTGCGAGTTCTGAAAATGGTGCGCAATCCCGCGGTCGCTGCGCCAAATAGGCCAACGGCGGGCATGACACTGGAGCGAATGCGGTATTCGGTTTTGTAACGGGTTTGTCCAAAGTCGTCTTTGGTTAGATTGTAGATTTCAAAGTAGGCATAGACATTTTGCGTTATGGCATAACTGCGCGTGGGCATGGGAATAATCCACACGTCTTCTTTTTGGAATTTTGCTGCGCCTGCTTCCGCGATGTTCGAAGCCAGTTGAATTTCGCTGACTTGAAGCTCTGAGATTTGATAATCTCTGACTTCGAGTTCTTGTCGGTAGAGTCCGGTGCGTCCAGAGATGAGGTCTTTCATTTGTACCTGGAGTTCGTATTTGCCAGGCGGCACCTGGGTTTTGATGATTTCAGGCACAAAAGACCCCTGTTCAATTGTGCTGGGTACCTGTGCGCCGCGATACGCAAACGCATCGGTTGTGCGATAGATGGATGTGTGACCTTCATTTGCCAGCGCAACGGCCAATTGCACGTGGATGAAACTCGAATCGGCTTCTTGCTCAATTTCGACCTGTTCGGGCGGGATGCCGTAGTAGATCTCGAGATGGGTTTGTCCGTCGGGTCCGCGGAAGTGTGCCAGGTCATAATAAAAATTGAGTATATCGCCGGGAAGTCCAGGGCGATAAAAATCGGGCGAAGTCGATACGGCTTGCTGGTAGATGACTGCGGGCATGTGTTCGGTCATGCGGGCAATATAAGCGATGGCCTCGGGATCTTCGGTTGTGGCGTCGGGCAGTGGGGCAAAGTCATAGCGTCCATTGCCCATTTCGTCGGTGAATGTAATCTCTATGCCCCCATTGAGCTGAATATAGGTCCAGGTTTCCCAGGGCACGGTATCAATTTCACTGTCAATGGTAACAGGTGAATAGCGGCCAAATTGCAAGCGGGTATTGAGCTGTCCCGTTTGTTCATTGAGGACGCTTTCGATGGTACCCTCGCGCTCTAAAGGATTGCGCTCAAAACCGAATATGACACCCTCAGCCTCACCACTTTTGTCCGCGGAAAGTTCGGCCATACCTTCATCATCTTCATCGGCAGTTTCGCTGGTTTCCCCGGGCAGAAGTATAGGCGGATCCACAACATTTTCGCTGACGAAGTCGGAAAAGGTGTCTGGATCAACGAGAGAGTCTTTTTCCCGTCTGGTGCGAATGGGAAAGACGGGACCTGTGAAGGTGAAAAAGGCCGCTTCGGGACCGTAGATATCAACGGCCATCTGTGTGCGCACGCGCTCTACTTCGGTGGTTTGAAAAAAGTTGCGATCATTGGAGCGCGACCGGTAGTCGGGTTCGCCATATCGGATATAA
>JAPPAB010000182.1 GCA_026705765.1 Gemmatimonadota bacterium | reverse complement strand
GCGATTCGCATTTTCGAGCAATGTGCTCCCAATCTGCCCCTGGTTGGACTTTTTTTTTTTTCTTTCCACGTCAACATACCCGATTATGCCTATATTTATAGTGTGCCCTACGACTGGTATGAAAAATACGGGGTTCGCAAATACGGCTTCCACGGCGCGTCCCATCGCTACGTTTCGCAACGCACGGCGCAAATACTCAACCGCGAGGATCTCCGCATGGTATCCTGCCATCTCGGCGGGAGTGCCTCTTTGTGCGCGGTTCGCAACGGTCAATCCATAGATACCACGATGGGCTTCTCGCCTCAAACAGGCATCATCAATAGCACGCGCATTGGAACTATTGATCCATTCATTATTCCCTATATAATGGACCAGGAAAATTTATCGACGAGCGAGATGAGCCGCATTCTGTCTGAAGAAAGTGGTTTGCTCGGCATTTCGGGTGTTAGTGGCGATGTGCGTGACCTCGAAGAAGCCGCTCAAAAGGGTCACGCGCGCGCACGTCTCGCTCTGGAGGCATTTTGTTATGGGATCAAAAGAGAAATCGGCGCTTGTTCCGCTGCACTGGGCGGTCTGGATGCGATTGCTTTTGCCGGGGGCATTGGCGAACGCGGAGCAAATGTGCGTCGGCGCGTCTGCACCGGGCTCGAATACCTGGGCGTTCACCTCGACGAGGTCGCAAATGCCGATCCTCCCACAGATGGGATGATCTCGACATCTGACAGCGCGGTTGTCGTTCTGATTGTCCAGACCGACGAGGAATGTATTGTCGCACGCGCTGTAGCCGAATACTTGAAGGAGCACGGATGAAAATCACCGAAGTTCGCACGATTCCGCTTTTTGGAGAAACGCCTATGACGGGCTGGACAGCCGAGCCTGGACCAGATGAAAATATGCACACGCTGGTCGAAGTTCAGACGGATGAAGGTGTGAGTGGTATTGGAAGTGTTTTTACCAGTAAATCCCTGGTTGATGGGGCGATGGGGCTGTTGCGCCCCAATATCATTGGAGAAAATGCGCTGGAACCCGAGCGCGTATCTGAAAAACTTCACCAGATGACCTTCTGGCAGGGACGCGGAGGTGCTGTTACCCATGCGATTAGCGGTGTTGATATCGCGCTATGGGATATTTTGGGCAAAGTGGTTGGGCAGCCCGTTGGGCGCTTGCTCGGGGGATATTATCGCAAAAAAATAAAACCTTACGGATCGATTCTTTTTGAAGACCCCGAAACATTTCCCAACACTTTGCAAGACGCGCTCGACCGCGGTTTCAGGGCACTCAAACTCGGTTGGGGCGCTTTTGGGCGCGTTGACCGCCATATGGATGAACGCCTCATCAAAATCGCCCGAGACACCTGTGGCCCCGATGTGGAACTCATGGTTGATGCGGGCGGCAGCGATGCCTTTTGGCCTCACAATTACAAATGGGCGATTGAAACCGCTCGCATGCTCGGCGATTACGATATCACCTGGTTTGAAGAAGCCCTCCCGCCCGACGATATTGAAGGCCACATCAAATTGCGAGAATATTCACCTGTCCGCATTGCCGGTGGAGAAGTTTTTACTCGCCGCCAGAGTTTCATGCCGTGGATTGAATGTGGCGCATATGATATTATTCAGCCCGATGTCACGAAAGTGGGGGGTATTTCTGAAGTGCGACGCCTGATATGGTATGCGTATGACCACAATGTTCTGGTCGTCACACACGGCTGGAACACCGCTATTGGCCTCCTGGCAGATCTCCATCTGTCTGCCGCACATCCCATTGCGCGCTGGGTCGAATATATTACCCCATCGCCTTATATCGAAGATATTGTCACTACGCCGTTTTCACTCGATGAAGACGGATTGCTTACTATTCCCACTGCGCCGGGTCTCGGTATAGAACTCGATTGGGATGCCGTGCGCCATTACTCGGGTGAGAAATAGAGATAGATTTATGCCCAAATTTTTATCACATCGGATATTGAAATACGGGTCTAATGCCCTTGTGGCGGTGTTGATCACGCTGGGTATTCTGGCGGTGATTAATTTTTTAACCACGCGGTATCACGCGCGCTTTGACCTGACGGCTCGCGGTCTTTATACGCTATCGCCCCAAACGATTTCTCTTTTGGAAAATTTGTCTGAGGATGTCAATGTTGTGGCGTTTTTCCGCGAAGCAGAGCAGCGCGATTACGAGCATTTGCTCAAGCAGTATGCCTATCATTCGAGACGTTTTGCGTACCGGTTTGTCGATCCCGATAGAGAGCCGATTGAGGCCAGGCGATATACTGTGACGCGGTATGGTGTTTCGGTGATCGAATATGGCAGTCGGGAAGAGAGGATTCAGGAAACGTCTGAAAAAGCGTTGACTAATGGCATTGCGCGTTTGATGAGCGAAGAGCGGCAGGTGGTATATTTTGTGGGGGGACATGAGGAGGCGCATCCCGACGACCAATCGGAGCAGGGATTTTCCGGGATCAAGCAGTTGCTCATTGAAGGCAACCACGATGTGCGTCCATCCCTGGTGCTGGCGCAATCACAGCGCGTGCCCAAAGATTGTGATGCGCTGATTATCGCGGGACCAAAACGCCCGTTTTTGCCAGCAGAGATCGATATTGTAGCAACGTATCTCAATCGGGGAGGCGCGGCATTCTTTTTGCTGGATCCGCTCATCGATACGGGGCTTGAGCCGCTGTTGCGAAAGTGGTCTATTGGCCTGCGAAATGATTTTGTGGTCGATAAAAGCCAGGTGCTGACGGGCGCAGATTTTTCGGTTCCTGTGACGACGCATTATAGCAAACATCCCATCACAGAGAAGCATTCGGGATTGCAGACGTTTTATCCATTGGTGCGCTCAATGGAACATGTGGGGTCTTTGCCGGGTGCCGATGTTTCTTCGCTGGTTCTGTCTTCGCCGAATAGCTGGAGTGAGACCAATCTGGATGCCATTTCGGCTAAGGATAAAGAGGCGGTTCAATATACATCCGGGGCTGACCAACCGGGGCCGCTGTGGTTGGCGATGGTTGTGGAAGGTCCGGCCACTATTGCCGCGAAAGCGGGTGATGATCGACGTGGGGGGCGGGCGCGGATTGTGGTGTTTGGCGATTCGGATTTTGCGAGCAATCGCTTTGTAGAGGTACCTGGGGCTGGCAACGGCGATTTATTTATGAATGCAGCAAATTGGTTGCTCAGAGCGCGCGATAAAATTACGATTCGGCCCAAGAGTACGCTCTTTCGCCCGCTGGTATTGAACCCTGGCGATGAATTTTGGATTCGATGGGTGTATTGGCTGGTGTTGCCAGGCGTTCCGATTGTTGCGGGTGTACTGGTCTGGTGGCGCAGGCGATGAGAAGGGTGATCCGCAGATGGCGCAGATGAACGCAGATGAAAGAAGACGAACTGGTTGGGTGGGGTAACTGACAACTGACAACCGATGACAAATGAGGAAATTGTGGGTTTTAAGGTGACAGCGATTTTGGCGGTTTTGCTTTTGGGGTTGGTGGGGTTTGTCTTTTTGTTTGAACGTCCTCGCATGGCAGAGGAACAACGCGAGGTTGAGGCGAAGAATGCGTTTATTGAAGTTCAGCGGCATCGCGTTGCGCGATTGACATTGACCAATGAATACGGATACTTTGTAGCAGAGAAGCGCGGCAATGAGTGGGAACTGATCAAGCCGCTGGAAGTGCCCGCCGATTGGATAGAATTTGAGGGTATGATCGAGATCGCACAGATTGTTGAACGCGGTCGGGCTGTGGTTGATGAAGGCGATTACGCAGGGGTTGATCTCGCCGGTTTTGGGCTGAATCCGCCCGTGGTTGAAGTGCGATTTGAACCCATATCGGGCGATCCCGTTTGGTTGTTTTTCGGCAATGATATTCCCTCCAAGCAAGGGTGCTATTTTACATGGTCGGGCGGAAACACGGTCGTGTTGACCAAAAAACAATATCGCGCGCGGTTTAATCGTCCGCTGATGGCATTGCGCGATACGCGGGCGTTTTCCTTTGATCCCGATCTGGTCTCGCGGGCGTATTTCCAAACGCCTGAAGGTGTTTATGAGGTCGTGCGGGATGGGCTGAAGTGGCATCTCGTTCAGCCAGTAAAAGAGCGGGCTGACGCGCGCGAGGTTTTGACGCTGTTGGGGCACTTGAAAGACGAGCGCGTCGAATCCTTTTACAAAGAGGTAGTGGATGATCCCACAATTTACGGATTCGACGATCCGGATTACAAAGTTGTGTTGTATACAGAAGACAATGAAGTGCCCAATACGCTGTTGTTGGGCAAGCGCGTTCCCGATAATCGGCGGAAATTGTGGTATGGGCGTATAATGAATCGTCCACAGGTGTTTATCGTCGAACAATTGATCGCAGAATCTCTGGATATTCCATTGAACCAGTTGCGTTACAAGCGCGTTTTTGAGTTTGATCGCGCGGGTGTTGACCGCGTGCGGTTGGCATATCGAGACAGTGTAGTGAATTGCGCGAAGGATGGCGATGATTCGTGGCAGGTGGTGATGGGGGATGGGCGTGTTGTAGAGGGAGGTGTAGGCGTTGAGGATTTGATTGATCGCGTTCACCATCTGGTCGTTGCCGAGTTTCCCGATCAAGTGGATAAATCTGTCGCAGATAGTCTGGATGATCCCGAGTTGACGGTTTTTCTGTGGCGGGGCGAAACACTGGTGCAAGAGCTGATCATTGGGCAGGCCAACAATTTTTGGTACGGCACGGCCAAAACGCACCGGGAGGTGGTTGTGCTGCCGTATTCGGTGATGTCGTGGCTGCGGCTCAATTTGACTTCGGGCGCGATACAAGAAGGAGCATAATGGACGGCAATGCGTGCGATTTATTTTTTATTCGCAATATGGATCGGGACACAAACGGTTCCGACCGATGCAACGGTAGAATTTTTGACAGGGGTTGACCGCGATACAATTGCAATTGGCGACCCTTTTGTTTTGCGTCTGCGCGTTCATCGCGGGGCTGATGATAAGGCGGAAATCTCGTATGGGAAAGATTTTCCCCAACCATTTGAGATTCGGCACACGGGTGGGGTTGAAACAGAGCAACTCGAAAATGGACGGGTGCGGGAAACGCAAGACCTCGTGCTGGCGATTTATCAGGTGGGCGCGTTTCGCGTGCCACCCGTTTCCGTGCATTTTGTCAATGCAGAGGGCGATTCTGGAAAAATTACGTCGCAACCTATTGATGTGCTGGTGCAGAGTGTAAAGCCAGAAGGCACGACGGATATTCGAGATGTAAAGCCTCCGATGGTTGTGGTAGCACAGATTCCAGTGTGGTTTTGGCTGGCGGTTGGCGGACTGATTCTATTGCTTGCAGGGTTGGTCTGGTATATTTATCGACGCAGGCATCGTCCAGGAGTCGAGTTGCCACCACCGCCGGTCAACTGGTTAGAGGAATTGGACAGGGTGGGGCAGTTGGGGCTGATAGAGCGGGAAAACTACCGGCAGTATTATTCTCTGTTATCGGTTGTTTTAAGGCGGTGTTTGGAAGCCAAAACTCCCGTACATGCAGTGGAGCGCACGACGTTTGAGATTGGGCGAGATTTGCGTGTCCAGGCATTTGACGATCAATTGGTGATGGCTATCGAAGGCTTTTTGAATGAAGCAGATCGGGTCAAGTTTGCCAAATTTACACCGCGTGATTACATGGCGCGCGAGGCGATGGATGGCGTGCGCGACATTGTGAATACTCTGGTTACACCCTCTGTGACGCAGGAGGCAGATAGGTGATGCGTTTTGCCAATCCAGAGTGGTTGCTGCTCCTGTTGTTTATTCCGGTGCTCATTTATCGCTATATTGGGCGCGAAAGGCGCAAGTCGGGGCGCATTCGGTTTTCCGATACGCGCCTTTTTCGGCGTATTGGCCCATCTTTTTCGCTGAAGTTGCGGCACAGTTTGATCGCGTTTCGCTGTGTGGCTCTGGCCTTGCTCATCGCGGCGATGGCGCGGCCCCAGTCTGGGCGCGAGGGCCGCGAAATTTTGAGTCAGGGCATTGACATTGCGCTGGCGATTGATGTGTCGAGCAGTATGGAGGCCAAAGATCTGGCAGACCAGCGCAAGACCCGGTTGGCAGTGTGTAAAGAGGTGGTGGCGCAATTTGCACAGGGGCGTGCCAATGATCGCCTGGGGCTTGTGGTCTTTGCCGCAGAATCCTATACACAATGCCCACTCACGCTGGATTACGGCGTGTTTTTGAGTTTTCTCGATGGTGTTGAAATTGCCAGCAAGGACTGGGATGGCACTGCGATTGGTTTGGGGATCGCAACTGCGGTGAATCGCTTGCGAGAATCTGAGGCCAAGAGCAAGGTGATTATTTTATTGACAGATGGGAAGAATAATCGCGGCGAGATCGATCCGATGACTGCAGCGCGCGCAGCAGAGGCCGTGGGTATCCGTATTTATGCAATTGGTGCGGGCAGCAGGGGGACGATTATGCAGGAGGTTGATGGGATTTTTGGTAAGCGATTTGTACCGGTCAAAGTTGAGATTGATGAAGAGACGCTTAAAAAAGTGGCAGATGCTACGGGCGGGAGATATTTTAGAGCGACGAGTGAAGAAAAGCTGGAGGAGATATACGCCGAGATTGGGGAAATGGAAAAGACCGAGATCAAAGTGCGCGAATATGTGGATTATCGCGAGTTGTTTCACCTGTTTCTCTATCCCGGTTTGGCATTGCTTTCATTGGAATTGGTGCTGGGGAATACGCGATTTCGGAGGTTGCCTTAGATGCGATTTGGCGATCCACAGGCTTTTTATTTTCTTTTTTGCGTACCGATTTTCGCGCTTTTTTTCTGGTGGGCTTTTCGACGTAAACGCAGAGCGCTGTATGCATTTGGCGCCCCCGAGTTGATGGATAAACTCGCTTCAGGTGTCAGTCGCATGCGGCAAGGCATAAAATCCGCACTGATGTGTGTCGGATTTGTTTTTCTGGTTCTGGCACTGGTGCAGCCGCAGTTTGGCACTGAGTTGGAATTGATTCACCGTCGGGGCGTCGATCTGGTGATTGTTCTGGATACGTCATTGAGTATGTTGGCCGAGGATATTAAACCCAATAGGCTGGGACGTGCGCGTTTTGAAATTGAGGGGTTGATCGATCGCCTTGAAGGCGACCGCATCGGCCTGGTGGCTTTTGCCGGTTATAGCCATGTGCTTTGTCCGCTTACGCTGGATTATGGTGCGGCAAAAATGTTTTTGGGTCAGGCCAATGCCACATTGATTTCAGAGCAGGGTACAGCGGTTGCAGAAGCAATTCGCGCTGCGATTCGGGGTTTTGGGTCGCGCAATGGGAAATACAAAGCGCTCATTTTGATTACGGATGGCGAGAATCACAGTGGCGATCCCATTGCAGCAGCGCGAGCGGCAGCGGAGGAAGATGTGCGAATTTTTGCGGTAGGTGTAGGGACTGCAGAAGGTGAGTTGATCCCCATTCGCGATGGCGATAGAGTAGATTATTTGAAGGATGACGAGGGCAAGATTATCAAGACGCGGTTGGATGAGGCAACACTGAAGGAGATTGCGCGTGTGACCGATGGATTATATGTGCGTGCCAGCGGTGGGGGAATTGGATTGCAGGCTGTGCATGAACGGATTGCGGAGATGGAGAAGCGCGATTTGGGTACGCAGCGTTACGCACAGTATATTCACAGGTTTCAATGGCCTTTGGCTTTCGCGCTGTTGTGTTTTGTGAGCGAAGCTCTGTTATCGGATCGACGACGCAGTGAGGAAGTATGGCGTGGGCGATTTGAGACATAGACTATGGACGTGAGGTTATGACGCGATTTTTATATGTTTTGCTGGCAGTGCCATTCCTGGGGTGGACATTTCTCGATCCCGTGGCAAAAAAGAATGAAGAGGGCAATGCGCTGTTTGAGAAGGGGGAGTACGAAGCGGCATTGCGCCGGTATCTGGAAGCGCAACAAGAGGGGCAACTCCGACCGGAGTTGCATTTTAATGCTGGCGATGCCCTCTACAAGCAAGGGAAATATGCCGAGGCTTTGCAGGAGATGGGGCGTGCCACCGAAGACACCCATCCGGATATGTCTGCCGCTGCACATTACAATTTGGGCAATGCGCTGTTTCGGCAGGAGAAGTTCCAGGAAGCTGTGGGGGCTTATAAAAAGTCACTGGAACTGAAGCCGGATGATATAGATGCCAAAATTAATCTGGAATTGGCATTGGAAAAACTGGATCAGGATGGGCAGGATGGGCAAGATGAACAGGATGAAAATCAAGATCAAAACCAGGATCAGCAGGACCAAAGTCAAAATCAGGACCAGAATCAGCAGGATGGGCAGGACCAGGATCAAGATGGGCAGGATCAGCGAGATCAGCAGAAACAACAGCAGGGCCAACAGCCCGATCCCAGAGAAATGACGCCCGAGGAGGCGGCGCGGATTCTCAATGCGATGAAGGCGCGAGAAGAAGAATCCCAGAAGCGACGCAAGTTGAAGTTGCGAGGCAGGCGATATGATGGCAATGCCTGGTAGAAAAAGATGGATATTTTTGTGCAGTGTTTTGTTTTTCCTGTCGCAGGTACAGGGAACTGATGCACAGGATGTGGCGATGCAAGCTTCGGTGGATCGCACTCGGGTCGAAGTTGGCGACCTGATTCAGTTCACTGTGGAGGTTGAGGCTGCGCAGATGGGGAGTGTATCTGCACCTCAGGTTCCCACACCTGATGGGTTGCAATTGACGGGGAGTACGTCTTCTACGTCGATGTCGGTCAACATTGTCAATGGTGCGATGACAACAAAGCGCACGACGACGTATGTTTTCTCTTTTCGCGCACAAGGCGTCGGCACTTATGTGCTCGGGCCAGCGCAGTTGACCCATGAAGGTAAGACGATTCGGTCTGATCAGGTGCGCGTTGAGGTGGCGAAAAGGAGTGGTCGCCCACAGACGCGTCCTGCGCCATCAACGGGTCGGTCAATGGGACAGTCAGAGATTCAGGAGATTGAACAAAACTTGTTTTTGCAGGCGGTTCCCGAAAAGCGAGTGGTTTATGTGGGTGAACAGGTGGGTGTGACATATAAATTGTTTACGCGCTATGATTTGCGAAATGTGCAATACGGCCATGTGCCGACATTTACCGGGTTTTGGACAGAGACTGTATTTGATGCCCAGCGTTTGAATATGCAGCGAGAGGTTGTCGATGGGCGCGCGTTTAATACGGCATTGCTCAAGCGTTTGGCGCTATTTCCGACAACGGCAGGTAAGCACACCCTGGAGCAACTTGAGGTGAATTGCGAAATTGTTGCGGGGCGACGGCCGCGCAGTCTGTTCGATTTTGATCCATTTGGTACATTTGATGCGCAGCAGGTGAAGGTGCGGTCAGGCGATATTGAAATTGAGGTGAAGCCATTGCCCGCTGGTGCGCCGAAGGGATTTGGGGGTGCTGTTGGGCAATTTGAGATTCGCGCAGAGGCGGTTCCAGGTACGGTGAAAGCCGGCGATCCCGTCGCAGTGAAGGTGGTGGTGCAGGGTGCGGGAAATTTGCACGCGATTGACGAGCCTATTCGTCCTGAACGGTCGGGTTTTAAGTTTTATGATCCCAGGACGAATTTGGAAACGCGAAAGCGTGGTACGCGCATAAGCGGGCAAAAAACTTTTGAGTATGCAGTGATTCCGCATAAAACGGGCCAGGTAATATTGCCGCCTTTTACCCTGGCCTATTTTGATCCTGTGCAGCGGCGGTATAAAACCGCGCAGACCAAACCGATTCCTTTGCAGGTGACGCCGGGTGAACAGATGCCCCAGCCGGTTGCTGGGTTGCCGGGTGAAGAAGTGCGCGCGCTGGGGAGCGATATCCGGTATATCAAACCCGACCGGATGCATTTGGCCGATCAGGGCTTGTTGCTCTATCAGCGCAGTGGGTTTTGGTTTTTGCAACTCATTCCTATTTTGGGAGTGGCTGGTGCTTATGCTTATCGCCGTCATCGCGTGCGTTTAGAAGGCGATGTGGCTTATGCGCGCAGAAGACGTTCGCGTTCGGAAGCACAACGGCGTTTGGGCAAGGCGAAAGGGTTAATGGAAGCGGGCGATAGCGCGGGTTTTCACGGTGAAGTCCACAGGTCTTTGGCGCAGTTTGTCGCAGATCGAACCAATCGCGCAGCGGCTGGTTTGACAGCGGACCAGATTGGTGCTGTGCTGGTGGAATGCGGTGTAGATACACAGGTGATTTCGGGCGTTCAAGACGTATTTTATCAATGCGATCAGGCGCGGTTTGCGCCGGGGCAGATTTCGGCAGAGCAGATGCAGGCGTTGTTCGCGCAGACCGAAGATTTAATCGGTGCGCTGGAGCGGTGTATTTAGTTATGAGGACGGTGATAGAACGGCTGTTATATTCCGTTGTCGCGGTTGCGATACTTGGCGCAGATATAGTATTTGCTTCAGAAGCTGTTGTCGCGCTGTACAATCGGGGCAATGAATACTATCGCGCCGGGGATTTTGATGCGGCGATTTCGGCTTATGAGCGCGTTATTGCACAGGGGCTGGACAACGGTGAGGTGTATTATAATCTGGGCAATGCGTATTTTAAAAACGCGCGGCTCGGGCGTGCGATTTTATCTTATGAACGCGCTTTGAAATTGATGCCGGGCGATCGGGATGTTCTGGCGAATTTGCAGTTTGCCAATGCGCAGAAGATAGATCGAGAAAACGAAGATGAGGTCAATATTTTGACGCGGGTTTTGCAAGCGACTTTTGCGTTTTTTACCCTCGATGCGCTGGCAGTTATGGTTTGTGTGTTTGTTTTTTTGCTGGGCGGTGTGGCGGTGTGTTGGATTTTTGTGCCTGTCCGTCGTTTGCTGTGGGGTGGGTTGCTGGTGGTTTTTGCAGGCGGACTTTTGGGCAGCGCGGCTATGCTGGCGTTTAAGGCGCATCAACACAGCATTCCCAAAGCTATCATTCTGGTGGATGAGGCCATTGGCCGCAGCGGGCCAGGGCCCGACTTTTTACAGGTGTTCGCACTTCACGAGGGCACGAAGGTCGAGATTGAACGCGTTGAAGGTAGCTGGTTGCTGGTGCGCCTGCGATCGGGTCTCGGCGGCTGGATTGAAGCGCGTGCGCTGGAGCGGATTTGAGGAATCATCTATAATGGCGGTGATTATGGACGATACAACTTATAATGCGTGGTTTCGGTGTTTTGGTGGGTGTGAAGGGCGATATGCGTTGACGGATGTGATTTACGCATGCCCAACGTGCGGGGGATTGCTTGAAGTGGCGCACGATATGGAGGTGCTCAAACGCAAGTCGGGCAGTTATTGGCGCGGGTTGTTTGATAAGCGCTATATGACGACAGAATGGCCTTATGGCAGTTCGGTGTGGGGGAAAAAAGAACTGGTCTGCCCCGTAGTTCACGAAGACAATGTGGTGTCGATGTACGAAGGGGGAAGCAATCTGTTTTGGGCCGAGCGTTTGGGCCGAGAAATTGGCGTTGAGGATTTGTGGGTTAAGCAATGTGGTAACAGCCATACGGGGTCGTTCAAAGATTTGGGCATGACGGTGCTGGTATCCATGGTGAAACAGATGCTGTTTGAGGGGGCGCGTATTCCGGCGGTTGCGTGTGCATCTACTGGGGACACCTCGGCGGCATTGGCTGCGTATTGTGCGGCGGCAGGCATACAATCGGTGGTCTTTTTGCCGAGGGACAAAATCTCGACCGCACAACTTTTGCAACCCCTGGCCAATGGTGCGCTGGTGCTGAGTTTGGAGACGGACTTTGATGGATGTATGAGGCTCGTGCAGGAGATTTGTCGCGAGGAGAATATTTATTTGGCCAATTCGATGAATTCACTGCGGGTAGAGGGACAAAAAACGATCAGCATCGAATTGGTGCAACAATTTGATTGGGACGTGCCCGATTGGGTTGTGATTCCCGGCGGAAATCTGGGCAATGTGAGTGCGCTTGGTAAGGGGTTTCTCGAAATGGAAGCCCTCGGTCTCATTGACCGGTTGCCGCGCATTGCGGTTGCCCAGGCCGATAGGGCAAACCCGCTCTACCAGAGTTTTGAAAAGAATTTTGATAGTTTTGAACCGATTCAGGCACAGCCGACATTGGCGAGTGCGATCCAGATCGGCAATCCAGTGAGTCGGGAAAAGGCGATTCAAACGCTCAAAATATTTGGTGGTGTCGTGGAGCAAGCCAGCGAGGAGGAATTGGCCGATGCGGCTGCGCGTGCCGACCGCACGGGTTTGTTTGCCTGCCCGCATACCGGGGTGGCTTTCGCAGCATTGTTCAAGTTGGTTGACAGGGGTGTGATTCAGAAAAGCGATCGGGTGATCGTGATTTCAACGGCTCACGGGTTGAAGTTTAGCGAATTTAAGCTCGGGTATCATCGGGATCAGTTACAGGACTGGGGTGTCGGCCCGCATTACCAAAATGAACCCGTTGTGTTGCCTCCTGAAGTCGATGCGGTAAAAAAGGCGATTTTCGATCGGATTGAAGCCAACCGATAGTTGACAGGTATCCGCAGATGGACGCAGATAAAATCAGATACTCAATGCGGAAGTTGACAGGGTTGAAGGTTTTGTTTACATTCCAGAAATATACCTATAGCAAGTGGTGATTTGCGGCATATTGCAGCCACTTTAAACAAGTCGCTAAAAAGTTATTCCCAAAACCGGGCTTTTTAGTCCGGTTTTTTTGCGTACTGCGCGGGCTTTTTTAGCTCCGCTTTTTTTTTGGGAGATGGCGCATGTCTGAAAAGTGCGAGACGCACGCGCCCTGTTCGGGGACACGGGCCGTTCATGCAGGTGAAGAAAGGGGACACTGGGGAAAATCTCTGACAGTGCCCATTGCCCAGACATCGACTTATGTATTTGAAGATACGCATGCGGTTAAAGCATTTGTAGCGGGCAAAAATCCACAGATCGACTATGGGCGCTACGGCAATCCAACACAGCATGCCGCCGAATCCAAGCTCGCAGAGTTGGAAGGCGCAGAGGCCGCTATTTTATTTTCTTCGGGTATGAGTGCTGTGACAACGACACTGCTGGGCATGCTGTCAACAGGGCACCACGCGGTGATTATGGATGACTGCTATCGCAAGACCGCGCAATTTTGCCAGATGGTGTTGCGAAAATTTGGTATTGAAACCACATTTGTACACGCGGGTGATTACGCCGAATTAGAAGGCGCAATCAGGAATAACACACGGGTGATTATTTCCGAATCTCCGACAAATCCACATCTCAATGTGATCGATTTGGAAAAGCTGGTCGATATTGGAAAAAGGCATCGGGTCAAGACGATTATTGACAGTACATTTGCCACGCCCTTAAACCAGCGCCCGCTCGAATTTGGCGTCGATCTGGTCATTCATTCGGCGACCAAGTATTTGGGAGGTCACAACGATTTGATGGCTGGTGCTGTGCTGGGCAATGCGCCCCTTGTGGGTGCGATTCGCGACTATCGAGGTATTTTGGGAGGGGTGATCGATCCGCATTGTGCTTATTTGCTGATCCGGGGGATCAAGACTTTTCCATTGCGAATGGTCAGGCAAAATGAAACGGCACTGGTGCTGGCGCGGTTTTTGGAAAAGCACGATCGGGTAAAGCGCGTGTATTATCCCGGTTTGGAAAGCCACCCACACCACGATGTTGCCAAAGCGCAGATGCGTGGATTTGGTGGGCTGGTGAGTTTTGATTTAGATGCGAATGAAGCAGGGACGCTGGATTTTATTGACCGCTTGAAAATCCCGTGTATCGGGGCCAGTCTGGGAGGTGTGGAGAGTCTCGTTTCGCATCCCGCATCTATTTCGTATTACGAATTGGCGCGCGAAGACCGATTGGCTATTGGCATTGCCGATGAACTGGTGCGCTATGCAGTAGGGATAGAAGATACCGAGGATATTATTGCCGATGTTGGACAGGCACTTGACGCAGTCTGACATGTGGAAAGCTATGTTTGGCATTATTTTGTTCAATACGCTTCGCACTCTGTTTCAGACGCCCCGCTGGTGGGGAAAAATTATTCCTGGCGGCGTATTAAATTTGCCGCCTGCACTGGTGCTGGCGCTGATTTTCACCGAGCAAATCGGGCTTGGGATGGGGTGTGTGTTGCTGATTGTGACCATAGGACTTTTGTGCATTGCCTGGGGCTACTTATACCGGATTTTTGTCGATGCGCTCAACGGTACTGAATCACTACACTTGCCTTCGTGGGGCAATTGGTGGGCTTATGGCGTTGCGGGCTTCTGGTTGTTTCTCATTGTCCTGGGATATAGCGTCATTGGCGTTGCGGGTTTTGTAATGGTGGTTTCGGTATTGGGGTTGATACCGAGTTCTGTAGAAGAGGCCGGGTCTCTGGCGCTGTTGTTGCTATTCACGGTTATCTTTTTTTATGGTTTTTTCCCCATTGTATTTACGCGATTTGCTGCCGAAGGGCGCGTGTGGATGGCATTCGAACCGGGGCCTGTTTGGCGGGATTTGCGCCAGATTGTCAGGGTCGATTATATTCAAGCGTGTTTTGGTCTGTTTGGGATCTCTCTGCTCGGCAGTTTGATATTGGGACAGTTGTCCCTGGTAGGGGTGGTTCTGACTGCTGTGTTTAATTTTTTTTTAATGGTGGTTTTCACCCGGGTTTTAGGCCTGTTGATCCGCAGGGCATTAAAGCCTGGACCGCCCGCACGAAGTGAATATTGGAATTGAGCATTTCGCGATAAAAAAATAGCCGGACCTTACCCTTTTGGGAAAGCCCGGCTATTGTAGTTTGTGTGCGTTTAGACTTGTGCCCACGCCTCGTCGAGTACGCGCTTGGCATTGGCAATAATGATTTCCGAGGATTCTCCTTCCATCGGGGCGACCTCAAAGCTCAAAATGGGGCGCTTATCGGGGTCGAGATAACCGATGTTGAGCAGTTCGCGGAGAAATTCCACAACTTCGGGTACATCGTTTTCGCCATCTTCGCAGCCAAAGCGAGGATGGTTATCGCCATAGGCCGGATGATTGGGGTTGGACATCACGCAATTGCCAACGTGCATGTGGACGATGTGATCCCGAGCGATGTTGATGGCGTAAACCGTGCTTTCACCCTGAAGTGGAAAATGGCTCAAATCGAGCATCAGGCCAAAATGGGGATACTGGCGTCTGAGGCGGTTTGAGACTTCAACGGCGAGGGCATTGGGTCCTACAATACAATTTTTGCCGTAAGGTACGCGGTCAAAGGTCTCAAGTACAATATCCATATTCTTTTCGCCGGCATAGTCGCAGAGTTGGCTCAGTGAATCTACCAGCAGGTCGAGACCTTCTTCGCGGCCTTCGGGTCCTGGGTCTAAGCCTGAAAGCAGGGCACAGCCAGGCGCACCGAGTTCTTCAGCCTGGTCAATTCCCGCTTTGACAGCGTCAACAGCACTTTGACGGTGGGCGACATCAAGGGAATTGATATTGAGCTGGTTGCCCAGTAGAATGGGTTGCGCGCCAAAAGCCACATCCATGTGGGCAGCGGTGAGCAAGTCGCGTGCTTGTGCTCGCACTTGCGGATCTTTCATGTGGGTGACTTCAACGACCTGAAAATAGGGATCAAGGGCGATTTTTTCCAGGGTTTCCAAAATGGGCCCTTCGCCGCCAATGCAAGCTTTATAGGCCATAAAGTGAACAATACCAATACGCGCATAGTTTTGGATGGGGTCGGTCATTTTGCTCCTTTCACACCAGGCATCTGATAGTAGGTTAAATGCGGAAAATTGAACTCGGAAAATAGCAAAGGTAGGCAGATTTGTCAATCTGCAATTGGCGTTGAGCGATTTTAGCCTTGACTATCAAAATATCTTCTGGTATTTTTTTCAGGCTGTATAGACTGGGGGGTTACCAAAGCGGCCAACTGGGGCAGACTGTAAATCTGCTGGCTTATGCCTTCGGTGGTTCGAATCCGCCACCCCCCACCAAAACTTCAATAGTTTCTTCCCCAAGACACAGCGGGCGAGTCAGACCTACAAAACACCGACTTCCCATTTTTTAGATCTATTTACAGGTTGGAGTTTATACAAAATTCTCTTGACCTGAGACCGCCTTTTTCATATCTTACCAATTCTCGGAAAAATATTTTTTAGTAATACCGAATCCCTTTTGTAGAAAAGGGTTGTTTTTTATACATAGCCGGGCGGGAATAGCTCAGTTGGCCAGAGCGTCAGCCTTCCAAGCTGAGGGTCGCGGGTTCGAGTCCCGTTTCCCGCTCCAGAACCTCAAGTGGGATTGCCCAACGCCCATGTAGCTCAGACGGTAGAGCACTTCCTTGGTAAGGAAGAGGTCACCGGTTCAAGTCCGGTCGTGGGCTCCATTGTTTTTGGGTAGGTCAGTAGCTCAACTGGTAGAGCATCGGTCTCCAAAACCGACGGTTGCGGGTTCAAGTCCTGCCTGGCCTGCCATTTTTTTATTTTCTTATGTTTAGCAAAATCAGTCAATTTCTCGGTGAAGTGCGCGTTGAAATGGGAAAGGTCACCTGGCCTACTCGTGACGAACTCAAGTCATCGACTACAATTGTGCTTATATTGTCACTTGCACTGGCCGGATTCATTTATATTGTGGATACTTTTTTGGCGAGTATTATGGAGTTTATCCTGATTTAAGGAATTTTTTGTTGGGGAGTCTTTGACCGATGAAATGGTACGTTGTCCACACCTATTCTGGGCACGAGAATAAGGTCAAGAGCTATATTGAGGCCGCCAAAGAAAACATCGATGTTGGCGACAAAATTGGTCGGGTGATCGTGCCAACTGAGGAAGTCGTCGAGATGAAGGATGGACGGAAAACGACTTCCCTCAAGAAATTTTTACCCAGTTATCTTTTGGTTGAACTGGATATGGACAAGGAGTCCCTATATTTTGTTACCAGTGTGCCGGGTGTGACGAGCTTTGTTGGTCCTGGTCGAAGACCACAACCTCTGCGCGAAGAAGAAGTGAACCGCATTTTGGGGCAAATTGAGCGTCGTCCCGTTGAGGAAACTTCTGATGTGCCCTATCAAGTGGGCGATCGGGTCAAGGTGATTGATGGGCCTTTCAGCGATTTTATTGGTCTGGTTGACGACATCAATCCAGAAAAAAGCAAGATCAAAGTGATGGTTAGCATCTTTGGGCGCAACACACCTGTAGAATTAGATGTTTTACAGGTTGAAGAGGCAGTCGAATCGCGATAAAGAAAGGCACCAATGGCCAGAAAAATTCTCACAACAATCAAGTTACAAATTCCCGCTGGACAGGCGACGCCCACACCACCTGTTGGCCCAGCTTTGGGACAGCACGGCGTCAATATTATGGAATTTTGCAAAGCTTTTAATGCACAAACCCAGGATAAACAGGGTTTGATAATTCCCGCGATCATCACGGTTTATGCCGACAGGAGCTTTTCTTTTGAGTTGAAGAGTCCGCCTGCAGCCGTGTTGCTCAAGAGGGCGGCGGGGATTGTCAAAGGGTCGCCGGAATCCAACCGGGAAAAAATGGGCTCCGTGACCGATGCGCAACTCCAGGAAATTGCAGAAATGAAAGTTCAAGACCTCAACGCGGGTAGCATCGAAGCTGCCAAGCGCATGATTGCTGGAACGGCTCGCAGTATGGGCCTGACCGTCAACAATTGACCGGAGGTATGTATGGCACGAGGGCAATCCAAACGCTATAAACAAGCGGCCGCGCTTTTTGACCGCCAAACGCATTACGGTCTGGCAGAAGCCGTTGATATATTAAAAAAAATGCCCACTCGCAAATTTGACGAAACAGTTGAACTCTCGTTTCGATTGGGCGTTGATCCGCGGCAAGCCGATCAACTCGTGCGCGGCACAGTCGCCTTGCCACACGGGCTGGGCAAGTCCGTGCGCGTTGCTGTTTTTGCCAGAGGTGAGCCCGCCGCTGCTGCCGAAGAGGCGGGAGCAGATTTTGTAGGTGCCGAAGACCTGGTGGAAAAGATCAATGGCGGATGGACAGATTTTGATGTGGCGATTGCCACGCCCGACATGATGGGGCAGGTCGGGCGATTGGGGCGCATTCTCGGTCCTCGAGGCCTGATGCCCAATCCCAAGAGTGGTACGGTGACACCCGATGCGGCTCGTGCTGTGCAGGAAGCCAAAGCGGGGCGGGTAGAATACCGGGTCGATAGAACGGCCAATGTGCATACGCCTGTGGGCAAAGCGTCTTTTGATGCAAAGCGTCTTCAGGAGAATGCTCAGGTATTGATCGATGCAATTGTCAGAGCGCGTCCATCTGCTACGAAAGGACAATACATGCGCTCGGTCACATTATCTACCACAATGGGACCGGGAATACGCCTGGATCGTACGGCACTGACGGCTAATTGAACAAGGAAGGTACAGAAATGCCAACTGCTGAAAAAGAGGCTACTGTCGCCGAGTTGACAGATATCTTAAAACGAGCCAAAGGGTTGTATCTAACTGACTTTACGGGATTGGATGTTCCTTCATTTACCCTGTTGCGCAAGCAACTCCGCGAAGAGTCTATTTCTTATCTGGTAATAAAGAATCGCTTGGCTAAATTGGCGGTTAAACAAGCCGGAGTTGAGGGGCTCGACGATGTGTTCCGCGGTCCCACTGGGCTTGTCTGCGCCGATGAAGATCCCGTAGCACCGGCTCGCGTATTGGCCAAATTTGCCGAAGAGACCGAAGGCAAGCCCGCGATTAAAGCCGGGTATATCGATGGCGAGGTCTTTGTCGCAGAGCAGATTGAGCGACTGGCTGAAATACCTTCGCGCGATGTTCTGCTGGGCCAGATGGTATCTGCAATACAAAGCCCGATAAGCGGCCTTGCCTTTACGCTGAATGGCATTTTGCAAAAACTCGTTGGTACACTTCAAGCTGTTGCAGATAAAAGAAAAGAAGAAGGCGGCGAATAGACCGCTTATCACACCCAATTCATTGTTGGATGGAGGCATATTCATGGCTGTTGAATCTATCATTAGCGAAATTGAAAAACTCTCGGTGCTCGAGTTGGCTGAATTGGTCAAAGCACTTGAGGAAAAGTTTGGTGTGACTGCACAGGCAGCTGTTGTTGCAGCACCCGGTGGCGATGCTGCTGCTCCCGCTGTTGAAGAGCAGACGGAATTCGATGTTATTTTGTCTTCTTCTGGAGACAAAAAAATCCAGGTGATCAAGGTTGTCCGCGGCATTACCGCGTTGGGGCTTAAAGAAGCCAAAGCTCTTGTTGATGGGGCCCCCAATGCCGTTAAAGAAGGCGTAGAAAAAGAAGAAGCCGAACAGATTAAGGCAGAACTGGAAGAAGCCGGTGCGGTGGTGGAACTCAAGTAGGGTTGTTGTAAGTTTGTGCAGCAATTAAAATCCGTAACTGACCGTTAGCCTTCCAGCACAGGAGCGTGAGCCCTTGGCAGATAGAGGATTTATTGACCGGAAATCGTACGGAACTCTCACGTCTGCAATCGAAATGCCGAATCTGCTGGATATCCAGCTCGATTCTTATGACTGGTTTTTACAGAAGGATTTACCGCCTGGAGCACGCGAGAAACAAGGCCTCCAGGCGGTCTTCCACGGTATCTTCCCGATAACAGACGCCCACAATCTCTATTCTTTAGAGTTTGTCGATTATTCCGTTGGAACTCCCAAATACGATGTACAGGAATGTCTCGAACGCGGTACGACTTATGCCGTGCCTCTGCGTTCAACGCTTCGTCTGATTTCTCGAGAAAAGCAGGGAAATGGCGAATTTCGCGTTAAAGATATCGTCGAGCAGACGGTGTTCTTAGGCGAATTGCCGCTGATGACCGATGAAGGCACATTTGTCATCAACGGTTCAGAACGCGTGATCGTGAGCCAATTACACAGGTCTCCTGGCGTATTTTTTGACGATGCTATTCATCCAAATGGCAAGCGTTTATTTTCCGCCAGAATCATTCCCGACAACGGAGCCTGGCTCGAATTTAGTCTCGATATCAACGATATTATGTACGTTCATATCGACCGCAAACGCAAATTGCCGGTCACGACTTTGTTGAGAGCGTTGGGATTTGACAAGTCCGAGGAAATTCTGGGCATTTTTCACGGTGATACCAGCGTCAAATTTTCTGAAGAACTCGTCGATCACATTGTTACCGAAGATGTGGTAAATAAAAAGACGGGAGAAGTGATTGTCGAAGCATATACCACGTTGACAGAAGAGCATCTCTTAGCCCTTAACGAAAATCGGATCGGCAAAGTCACAGTGATGGATATCGATCCCGAAAATGATGGCGGGATTATTACCAATACGCTGGACAAAGATCCGTGTGACAATGAAGAAGAAGCGCTCTCGCGGATTTATAGCCTGCTGCGCCCTGGCGACCCGCCGAATATTGAAACTGCGCGCGGATTGCTCGAGCGAAATTTTTTCAGTCCCAGGCGGTATAATCTGGGTACTGTCGGGCGCTATCGCATTAACCAGCGTCTGGATATGGTCGATAATATTCCGCTTGACTTCACCATGCTGTGTATTGATGACTTTATCAAAGTCATTGGGTATCTACTCACTCTGGCTATGGGGGAGGGGTTTACCGATGATATCGATCATCTGGGCAATCGGCGGGTGCGCTCTGTAGGCGAGTTGCTTTCCAAGCAATTTAGTATTGGTTTAGCACGCATGGCGCGCACGATTAGGGAGCGCATGAGTTTACGCGACTCCGAGCAACTTACGCCCCACGATCTGGTCAACGCACGGACGGTATCTACTGTGGTTCAGGCTTTTTTTGGCAGTAGCCAATTGTCGCAGTTTTTACAGCAAATCAATCCGCTTGACGAATTGACCCACAAACGCCGTTTGTCGGCATTAGGGCCGGGGGGATTAACGCGCGACCGGGCGGGGTTTGAGGTGCGCGATGTGCATCACACACACTACGGCCGCATTTGTCCCATCGAAACGCCCGAAGGCCCAAATATCGGCCTGATTGTGTCTGTGGCAACTTATGCCAAGGTCAATCCCTTCGGATTTCTCGAGACGCCCTATCGAAAGGTCAAAAAAGGCAAGGTTACGCGGGATATTGCATATTTGCCTGCTGACGAAGAAGATCGTCATACCATTGCGCAGGCCAATCTAGCTCTTGGGGACAAGGGCGAGTTTCAAAATAATGTCGTGCAGGCGAGGCGGCGAGGTGATTTTCCCGTGGTCGATCCCGAAGCGATTGATTATATGGATGTTTCGCCTTTCCAGCTTGTGAGTGCCGCCGCCGGACTCATTCCTTTTCTCGAGCACGATGAGGCCAACCGCGCGTTGATGGGGTCCAATATGCAGCGGCAAGGTGTACCTCTCTTAATCACGGATGCCCCGCGTGTTGGAACGGGTCTCGAGCGCAAAGTAGCCGTTGATTCAAAAGCTGTGATCGTCGCGAAAAACGCTGGCGTTGTGACGTATGTCAGTGCCGACAAAATTGTCGTTAAGCGCAGAAAGGGGCGCAGCGTTGAAACCATTTCGCTGTCTGATGAAGACATTTACGATCTGACCAAATTCAAGCGATCCAATCAAGATTTTTGTATCAACCAGCGTCCGGCCGTACAGGTTGGTGATAAGGTTGAAAAAGGTCAGTTATTGGCTGATGGTTGTGCCACAGATAGAGGAGATCTCGCACTTGGTGCCAATGTGCTCGTGGCATTTATGTCGTGGCACGGTTACAATTTTGAGGATGCCATTATTGTTTCTGAGCGGCTCATTAAGAAGGATATTTTTACTTCGATTAGTATTGAAGAATTTGAGCTTCAGGTGCGTGATACTAAACGCGGCACAGAAGAAATCACGCGTGAAATTCCCAACGTGAGTGAGCAGGCTGTTCGGAATTTGGATGAGCACGGCATCATTCGCGTGGGAGCAGAGGTCAATCAGGGGGATATTCTCGTTGGGAAGGTGACCCCGAAGGGCGAAACTGAATTATCGCCTGAAGAGCGTTTGTTGCGCGCGATTTTTGGCGAAAAGGCTGGCGATGTGCGCGATGCATCGCTCAAAGCCCCTCCGGGAATGGATGGCGTGGTTATGGATCGCAAAGTTTTTTCTCGCAAAGAGCGCGATGAAAAGACGCGAAATGAAGATAAAGAAAAGACCAGAGTTGCCCAAAAACGCATTGCCGACAAGATTGAGTCATTAAAACAAAGCCGTGATCAGCAGGTTTTAGCTCTTCTCAAAAACCGCAGAGTCAATACCCTGCGCGATGAAGATGGTACGGTAATAGTAAAGGCTGGCACGGCGTTGAATGAAAAAACGCTGGAAAAATTTGCCCTGGGCACAGTGACACCCGATGGGGATTGGTGTGACAGCCCAGCGACAAGTCAAAAGGTGGATCGATTAGTTGAACTGGCCGACCACTTGATACAGCAGGCGGAAGAAGAACTCGAGCGAGAGCTTGAAAAAATCGCGCGCGGAGATGAACTTCCGCCGGGCATTGTGCAACTGGTGAAGGTGTATGTCGCTCGCAAAAGAAAGCTGATGGTAGGGGATAAAATGGCTGGTAGGCACGGCAACAAGGGTGTAATTTCGATTATTGTGCCCGAAGAAGATATGCCCTATTTGCCCGATGGTACGCCCATTGATCTGGTTTTGAATCCGCTCGGTGTACCATCTCGCATGAATCTTGGCCAAATCCTCGAAACTCATTTGGGTTGGGCTGCCCACAAACTGGATCTCCACTTTGCAACCCCTGTGTTCGATGGCGCGAGTATGGACGATGTCCAGGATATGTTGCAAAAAGCAGGTTTGCCCGAAAATGGAAAAACACTCCTTTACGATGGACAAACCGGGGAACCGTTTGATAAAGAAGTGATGGTCGGTATTATTTATATGTTAAAACTGTCGCATCTGGTCAGCGATAAGATTCACGCGCGTTCAATTGGACCCTATTCACTGGTCACGCAGCAGCCTTTGGGCGGCAAAGCCCAATTTGGCGGACAGCGCTTTGGTGAAATGGAAGTTTGGGCGCTCGAAGCTTATGGTGCTGCACACATGTTACAGGAAATGCTCACTGTCAAATCCGATGATGTGGCAGGCAGATCCAAAATTTACGAGACCATTGTAAAGGGAGAAAATCCACCCGAACCCGGCGTGCCGGAATCATTTAATGTTCTGGTCAAAGAATTGCAAAGCCTGTGTTTGGACGTGGTACTTGAAAACGCGCAGATTGACTGACGACATAAGATTTGAAAAGGGGGTTCTCTCGTGGCCGATACCAATTTTGCCAATCAACCCTTAGATTTTAATTCTATTCGCATTCAACTAGCTTCGCCGGATACCATCCGCGGGTGGTCGCGCGGCGAGGTTACCAAACCCGAAACTATCAATTACCGGTCTTTTAAGCCCGAGCGCGATGGATTATTTTGCGAATGCATTTTTGGGCCTGTCAAAGACTGGGAGTGCCATTGTGGTAAATACAAGCGCATTCGGTATCGAGGTGTGGTATGCGACCGATGTGGGGTAGAAGTGACCCAATCAAAGGTCAGACGGGAGCGGCTGGGACACATCGAATTGGCGGTTCCGGTGACACATATCTGGTTTTTTAAGTCTCTCCCATCCCGCATGGGGTATTTGCTCAATCTTTCCGTTCGCAATCTCGAGCGGATCATTTACTACGAATCGTATGTGGTGCTCGATCCCGGCGACGCGCCCGATCTCAAATCCAAGGATTTGCTCACTGAAGATGAGGTGATTGATCTCGAAGATGAAGGGTATTCATTTGAGGTCGATATGGGGGCTGGTGCGATCAAAAAACTGCTGTCTGCGATCGATATTGAGGATTTGTCTGCGGAACTGCGAACGCAAGCTCGTTTCGAGACTTCGGTGCAACGCAAGCAAGAAGCGCTCAAACGCCTCAAGGTCGTCGAGGCGTTCCGTCAATCGGATAATCAGCCCGATTGGATGATCCTAGATGTGATTCCCGTCATTCCGCCCGACTTGCGTCCTCTTGTACCCTTAGAGGGGGGGCGGTTTGCAACTTCTGATCTCAATGATTTGTATCGCCGCGTGATCAATAGAAATAATCGGCTGAAAAAACTGATTGAAATCAAAGCACCTGAAGTCATTTTACGCAATGAAAAACGCATGCTTCAAGAGGCTGTAGATGCTCTGTTTGACAATGGTCGTCGGTCTCGCGCTGTTCGCGGTGACGGCAATCGATCCCTCAAGTCGCTTTCCGATCTACTCAAGGGTAAACAGGGCCGATTCCGCCAGAATCTTTTGGGTAAACGCGTCGATTATTCGGGTCGTTCTGTGATTGTGGTCGATCCTCATTTGAGGCTTTATCAATGCGGGCTTCCCAAACATATGGCTCTGGAATTATTCAAGCCATTTATTATTCGACGGCTTGAAGAAAAGGGCCTTGTTCAAACCGTTAAAAGTGCGAAGAAATTAGTCGAACGCGAGCGCGTTGAAGTATGGGATATCCTCGAAGAAATTATCCAGGATCACTGCGTTTTGCTCAATCGCGCCCCAACATTGCACCGCCTGGGTATTCAGGCGTTTTTACCCGTGCTCGTAGAAGGCAAAGCCATTCGCATTCATCCGCTGGTCTGTGCGGCATTTAATGCCGATTTCGATGGCGATCAGATGGCCGTGCATCTGCCGCTTTCTTTCGAAGCCCAGATTGAAGCACGGGTATTGATGTTGTCGTCAAACAATTTGCTCAAACCCGCCGATGGATCGCCTGTTGTGGTCGATAAACCCCAGGAAATAGCTTTAGGCCTTTATTATTTGACAAAAATTGTTCACGGCAAGGAAGAAAATCTCAAAACCTTTAGCAGTACCAATGAAGCTCGCATGGCGTATGATTTTGAACGCATTGACCTGCATGAAGCCGTGCGCGTTCGCATAGATGGTGGACTTTTGACAACCACGGTTGGGCGTGTCATTTTTAATGAAATTATACCCGAAACGATGCCCTTTATCAATGAATTGATCGATGACAAAGGCATCCGCAAAGTTTCTTCTGAAGTCCACAGTCGGTATGGCAACCGCATTACGACAGATTTTCTCGACGGCTTGAAGCAACTGGGATATGATTATGCGACGCGGTCGGGTATTTCGATTGCAGTGAGCGATGTAGTCGTGCCTCCCGAAAAGGAAGAGTTGATTACCGATGCTATGGACGAAGTCGAAAAAATTATCGAACAACACGCAATCGGGGCTATTACTGAAGGCGAACGCTATAACAAAGTGATTGATGTGTGGCAGCATACGACCAATCACATTGCGCAGGCCATGATCGGTGCATTTGAAAAAGCCGAAGATGGCTTCAATTCTATCTGGATTATGAAGGATTCGGGCGCGCGAGGAAACGACGATCAGATCAAGCAACTCGGCGGTATGCGCGGGTTGATGAATAAACCGCAAAAGAAATTGACGGGAGCGATTGGCGAAATTATTGAAACGCCTATTATTTCGTCGCTCAAAGAAGGTCTGACCGTACTCGAGTATTTTATTTCGACACACGGCAGTCGCAAAGGGCTGGCAGATACAGCCTTGAAGACCGCTGAAGCGGGCTACTTGACGCGTCGCATGGTGGATGTATCGCAAGATGTGGTTATTTCTGAATCCCATTGCGGAACGATATTGGGCATTGAAATGGAAGCCCTGAAGGAAGGCGAAGAAGTTGTTGAATCGCTGTCTGACCGCATTGTAGGACGTACAGTGCAGGAAGATGTCGAAGACCCCATTACGGGTGACCGCATTGTTGAGGCAGGCGTTTTGTTAAATGAAGAATTGGCCGACAAAATTGCCGATGCAGGTATTGAGCGCGTCTTTGTACGGTCCGTATTGACGTGTGAAACTCGACGGGGGGTCTGTATGGCCTGTTATGGTCGCAACCCCGCCACCGGGCTACCCGTTGATATTGGAGAGGCCGTGGGTGTTATCGCAGCGCAGAGTGTGGGCGAACCCGGAACGCAATTGACATTGCGCACTTTTCATATAGGGGGTACTTCCAGTCGCATTGCCGAGCAGGCCGAGATTGGTGCAAAGCGTGCGGGCAAAGTCATCTTTAAGCATCTCGAGTTTGTGCAGCGCGATGCAGATTCATGGGTTGTGGTCGGTCGGAATGGCGAGATCGAAGTGCAAGATGATCAGGGTCGCGTAAGGGGAGGGCACTACCATGTGCCGCATGGAGCTGTGTTGCGAGTGGCAGAAGGACAAGATGTGGAAGAGGACCAGGCACTCTACGAATGGGACCCTTATAACAATGTAATCGTATCGCCCAAAGCTGGTAAGGTTCAGTTTGGAGACCTCGTAGAAGGGGTGACATATCGCGAAGAGATCGACGAAACCACCAGTATTGCCGGACTGGTCGTGATTGAGCACCGAGACCGCACCTTATCTCCGCACATTAAGGTTGTTGGTGAAGATGGCGAAGATCTAGGGCATTATATCATTCCCCTGGGAGCGCGACTGGTGGTGCGCGATGGCGACCAGGTAGCAGATGGCGATACGCTGGCTAAAATTTCGCGTGAACGCAGCAAAACACGAGATATTACAGGTGGTTTGCCGCGTGTAGCTGAGCTTTTTGAGGCGCGTCGCCCCAAAGAGGCTTCAGTGGTAACAGAAATTAATGGCTCGGTGCGCTTTGGTCGCATGGTGAGAGGCTCGCGAGTTGTCCTGGTTACGGCTGATGAGGGCGAAGAAAAAAAATACACCATTCCCTATGGACGACATCTGCGGGTACAAGAAGGGGATCGCGTAACTGCGGGGGATCGCCTGTCTGAGGGTTCGGTAAATCCACACGATATTCTGGCCATTTTGGGGGATCGAAAAGTTCAGGAGTATCTCGTCGATGAGATACAGCAAGTTTATCGGCTCCAGGGTGTGAAAATCAATGATAAGCATATTGAAACCATCGTTCGACAGATGTTGCAGAAAGTGCAGGTGACAGATCCTGGCGATACCAATTTTCTCGAAGACGAACTCGTTGACCGATTCCGCTTCCTCGATGAAAATGATAAGGTTATTGCCGAGGGGGGTGATCCCGCAACATTTAATCCCGTCTTGTTGGGGATTACTCGAGCCTCTCTTTTGACCGAGAGTTTCATTTCTGCAGCTTCTTTCCAGGAAACGACCCGGGTACTTACTGAAGCAGCAGTACAGGGTAAGGTTGACACGCTGTTGGGATTAAAGGAAAATGTGATTATCGGACACCTCATTCCCGCCGGTACAGGTGCTTTGAGATACCGCGATTTGGATACAGATGTGGTGGAAGAATCGCAGGTTTTTGATACCCTTGCAGAAGAGAACACGGAAAGCATTGGTTTACCTCCAATTAATGCTTGACAGCTACCATTATACCAGGTATATTACAAGTCTCCCATAATTAAGGAGGTTGAGTTTGCCCACAATTAATCAACTGGTTCGGAAGGGGCGAAAAGCCAAGCGCAAGCGTTCTTCTGCACCTGCTCTGAGAGCATGTCCTCAAAAACGCGGTGTTTGTACACGTGTTTATACTACAACACCCAAAAAGCCCAATTCAGCGTTGCGCAAAGTCGCGCGTGTCAGGTTGACCAATGGCCTTGAAGTAACGGCTTATATTCCGGGTGAAGGGCACAATCTCATGGAGCACTCTGTGGTACTCATCCGGGGCGGTCGCGTCAAGGATCTTCCCTCTGTTCGGTATCACATTCTTCGGGGCGTACTCGATACAACTGGCGTGGAAGACCGCAAACAGGGTCGTTCCAAATACGGCACGAAAAAGGCGGGTTGATCTCAAGTGCCTATTATTCGATAAAACATGGGGGATACCACCTTGGTGGCGTATCCCCCTTATTGTAAAAAGAGGTAGATTTCGATATGCGAAAGCGGCGCGCGGAAAAACGATACCTGGCCCCAGATCCCAAATACAGCAGCCTGTTGGTGACGCGTTTTGTCAACTGCCTGTTTCGCAAAGGGAAAAAGAGTGTGGGAGAACGAATTTTTTACGAGGCACTTGATCTGGTTGAAGACCGCAGTGGAAATTCCGGCTTAGAAATTTTTGAAAAAGCACTTGACAATGTCAAACCGGTTGTCAAGGTGAGATCGCGCCGCGTCGGTGGTGCGACTTACCAGGTGCCTGAAGAAGTCCGTCCCGATGAGCGTCTTGCGCTGTCTATTCGCTGGTTAATTTTATTTGCCAGAGAACGAGGCGAAAAGACAATGGCTCAGCGTTTGGCAGGTGAATTTATGGATGCAGCAAATGGGCAAGGGCGTGCCATGCAGCGACGTGAAGAAACGCACCGCATGGCAGAAGCTAATCGCGCATTTGCGCATTATCGCTGGTAAGTGACTAAGATGGCGAGAAAATACGACTTAGAGCGCACCCGAAATATCGGGATTATGGCGCATATCGACGCAGGTAAAACCACGACAACCGAGCGCATTCTCTATTATACGGGTATTTTGCGCAGGATGGGTGAAGTGCACGATGGTGCAGCCACGATGGACTGGATGGCTCAAGAGCGCGAGCGTGGCATTACCATTACATCGGCGGCTACAACGTGTTTTTGGGATGACCATCGCATCAATATTATCGATACGCCAGGACACGTAGATTTTACCGCCGAAGTCGAGCGATCATTGCGCGTTTTAGACGGGGCAGTGGGACTATTTTGTGCAGTTGGGGGCGTTGAACCCCAAACTGAAACTGTCTGGCGTCAGGCGGACAAATATTCAGTGCCCCGGATTGCATTTGTCAACAAAATGGACCGCACGGGTGCCGATTTCGACCGCGTAGTAGAGATGATGCGTGAAAGGTTGGCGTCCAATTTTGTTCCCGTTCAGTTGCCTGTTGGATCCGGTGAGATGTTTACGGGTTTGATTGACTTGATCAAGATGAAACTCGTAACCTACGAAGACGATTCTTTAGGCACTATGTTTACGGAAGATCGTATTCCAAACGATCTGGAAGAACGCGCCTATGAAGGCCGCGAACAATTGCTGGAAGCCGTCTCCGATTTTGATGATACCTTGATGGAAAAATTTCTCGAAGGCGAAGATATCAGCGAAGATGAGATTAGAGTTGCTTTGCGCCAGGCTGTAATCAACAGCGCTGCTGTGCCTGTACTCTGTGGGTCGGCATTTAAGAACAAGGGCGTACAGCGGTTGTTGGATGCCATTGTCGCATATTTGCCTTCGCCCCGCGATGTGCCCGAAATTGTGGGACACGATCTCAAAAATTTCGACATTGGGGTTTCTCGTCCAGTTTCCACCGAAGTGCCTTTTGCTGCTTTGGCTTTTAAGGTGATGACAGATCCTTATGTCGGACGGTTGACTTATTTCCGTGTATATTCAGGCCAGTTAAATACGGGCTCTTATGTTCTCAATGCCAACAAAGGCAAACGCGAGCGCATCGGACGTGTGTTGCAAATGCACGCGAATAAACGGGAAGAGATCGATGCGGTGTCCGCGGGTGATATTGCTGCTGTTGTTGGGCTGAAAGACACGGCAACAGGAGAGACGCTTTGCGATGAAAAAGAGCCTGTGATATTGGAATCAATGGATTTTGCCAAGCCCGTGATTTCTGTGGCAATTGAACCGAGAACCAAAGCTGATCAGGATCAACTTGGTGTCGCGCTGAACAAGCTGACTGAAGAAGATCCGACTTTTCACGTAGCTATTGATCCAGATACAGGACAGACCATTATTTCGGGGATGGGTGAGTTGCATCTGGAGATTATTGTGGATCGCCTCAAGCGCGAATTCAGGGTTGAGGCCAATGTTGGCAAACCACAGGTCACTTACAAAGAGGCCATCCGCAACGCTGTCCAAAATATTCACGGTCGCTTTGTCCGCCAAAGTGGAGGTCGGGGTCAATACGGTCATGTGGTTATCAACCTGGAACCCGGTGCGCCCGGTACAGGACTTGTTTTTGAGAACAAAATTACAGGTGGTGCAATTCCGTCTGAATATATCCCTGCCGTGCGAGCTGGAATTCAGGAGGCAATGACGGGTGGCGTCCTGGCGGGGTACCCAATAGATGATGTCAAAATCGAGTTGTTTGACGGTTCCTATCACGATGTTGATTCTTCTGAAATAGCCTTCAAGATTGCTGGTTCAATAGCTTTTCAAGAGGCCGCCAAAAGGGCTAAAACTTATCTTATGGAACCTGTTTTTGATGTGGAAGTCGTTGTGCCCGAAGACTATATGGGCGATGTTATGGGTGATTTGAATGCGCGTCGAGGGCATATTGTTGGCATTGTCAACCGCCCCGATGCACAGGTTATCTCGGCCACTGTGCCGCTGAGTGAAATGTTTGGTTATGCAACAAAGTTGCGGTCTATCACACAGGGCCGCGCGATTTATTCAATGGAATTTTCCAAATTTGAGGAAATGCCGCAGAGCATCGCTGAAGACATTCTCTCTTCAGTCAATGTATTTGCAACGTAAGCGAACGCGTTTTTTTAATTTCGTTCGATCTTTTTAGGAGGAAAACATGGCGAAGGAAAAATTTGAACGGGACAAACCCCATGTCAACATCGGCACAATCGGGCATGTCGATCACGGCAAAACCACGCTGACAGCCGCTATTACCAAGACGCTGGCAGCCAAGGGACTCGCCGATTTTATGCCCTTTGACGACATTGACAAAGCACCCGAAGAAAAAGAGCGTGGTATCACCATTAATACAGCTCATGTGGAGTACCAGACGGAAAATCGACACTATGCCCACGTAGATTGTCCCGGACATGCTGACTACGTAAAAAATATGATCACGGGTGCCGCGCAGATGGATGGCGCGATTCTGGTCGTTAGCGCTGCAGATGGCCCCATGATTCAGACCCGCGAGCATATCCTGCTTTCGCGTCAGGTCAATGTGCCTTCTATCGTGGTATTTATGAATAAGGTCGATATGGTCGATGATGAAGAATTGCTCGAACTCGTTGATTTGGAAGTCCGCGAGTTGCTGGATCAATACGATTTTCCCGGCGATGATGTGCCAGTGATCCAGGGATCCGCTCTCAAAGCTCTGGAGTCTGATGATCCCGATTCCGAAGATTGTGCCTGTATCTGGGAGTTGATGGAAGCCGTAGATGAAAATATTCCGGAGCCTGTGCGCGAGATAGATAAAGATTTTCTGATGCCAGTTGAGGACGTATTTACGATCACGGGACGCGGTACGGTAGGTACTGGACGCATTGAACGCGGCATAGTCAATGTCGGTGAGGAAGTTGAGATTGTGGGCATTCGCGAGAGTCGCAATACAACGGTTACGGGCGTGGAAATGTTCCGCAAACTGTTGGATGAGGGCAGGGCTGGTGACAATGTCGGTTTATTGCTCCGAGGTGTTGACAAAGATGAAATTGAACGCGGTATGGTGGTTGCCAAGCCAGGTTCTGTGACCCCCCATAAAAAGTTTAAAGGCGAGGTTTATGTGCTGACAGATAAAGAAGGTGGGCGCAGCAAACCTTTCTTTACGGGCTATCAACCCCAGTTCTATTTTCGCACAACGGATGTGACTGGCAAAGTCGAGTTGCCCGAGGGCGTAGAAATGGTGATGCCCGGCGATAATGTGACTATGTCTGTGGAACTGCTTACGCCAATTGCTATGGAGACCGAACTGCGATTTGCCGTGCGGGAAGGTGGTCGAACCATTGGCTCGGGTGTGATTACTGAAATTGTTGAATAAGCACAGTAAGGGGATGCCTCGTGCCTGCACAAAAAATTAGAATTAGACTAAAAGCATACAACCACAATGCATTGGATCGTTCTGCTGAAGAAATCGTTCGGACAGCAAAACGGACTGGGGCGCTTATTTCAGGTCCCATTCCTCTGCCGACGAGGCGCTCGCTCTATACTGTATTGCGATCTCCACATGTCGATAAAAAATCGCGCGAGCAGTTTGAGATGCGCGTACACAAAAGGTTGATTGACATTCACAATTCAACGCCCCAAACGGTAGATGCTCTGATGAAGCTGGACCTGCCTGCGGGTATAGATATTGAAATCAAGGTGTAGTCGTGCTGGGATTGATAGGAAAAAAAATCGGTATGACACAGGCATTTGATGACGCAGAAATGTTGACGCCTGTCACGGTTCTCGAAGTTGTTCCGTGTCCCATAGTGCAGATCAAAGATGGGGATTCGGATGGGTATATGGCATTGAGGGTTGGGTACGATGAGACTCAGTCCAAGCGGCTAAATCGCGCAGATCAGGGGATTTTCAAGAAGGCAGGGGTTAATCCTCATCGAGGCCTTGTGGAATTCCGAGTTGATGATATCTCCGAATATGCTATAGGCGAGACCCTTGATGTCAGCATGTTTGAGGCTGGCGAGGTTGTCGATGTTACGGCTCGATCAAAGGGTCGTGGATTCCAGGGGGGTGTCAAGCGTCACGGATTCCGAGGTGGCCCCAAAACCCATGGACAATCCGATAGACATCGCGCGCCAGGTTCAATAGGTCAAAGTTCAAGTCCTTCGCGGGTGTTTAAGGGAATGCGTATGGCAGGTCATATGGGGAATCAGAGGGTAACCGTTCGGGGCTTGAAGGTCCTGAGTGTAGATACCGGAAACAATTTGCTTCTCTTAAAAGGTGCCGTACCAGGAGGTAAAGGGGCTACGGTTGTTATTGAGAAACGCAACTGATTTGAGGTAAGGCGATTATGGCATCTGTTGGAGTTTGCAATCTCGAAGGCGAAGAAGTTGGGTCGATGGAGCTACCCGAAACAGTTTTTGGAGTTGAACCATCGGCTGACGCGATCTATTATGTCATTAAAGCGTATTTGACCAATCAGCGGCAAGGCAATGCCTCGACAAAAACCCGCTCAGAAGTCAATCGGTCAAAACGGAAGATGTACCGGCAAAAAGGTACGGGACGTGCCCGTAAGGGAACAGCTGGGTCGCCTATATTGATCGGTGGTGGGGTGGCTCACGGCCCCAGACCGAGATATTTTCGGGAACGGGTGCCCAAGAAAGTCAAAACGCTGGCCATACGCTCGGCATTTTCGCAAAAAGCACTCGGTGAATCCATATCTGTCCTGGAAGACTTTGAGCTTGAGGTGCCCAAAACAAAGCGAATGGCACAAATGACACAAATGTTTGAAATCCAGGGCCAAAAGATATTGCTGTTGACGGATGGTATCGCTGAAAATACCGTCAAATCTTGTCGGAATATCCCCAGGCTTTCCGTATTGCCCGTTTCGCAAGTTTCCACTTATGACGTGGTCAATGCAGATGTCCTGGTTCTCACACGCAGTGCAGTGTCTCGCATTCAAGCTTTGTGGGGTGCCTCGTGAAGAATTCTAAGCAGATTATCCGGCGTCCCGTTATTACAGAACGGGCTTCCAATTTGCAGGAAAATCACAACAAATATGTATTTGAAGTTCTCAAAGGTGCAAACAAAGTCGATATTCAGCGTGCAGTTGAAGCCATGTTCGATGTCGAAGTCATAAAGGTCAATACGAGTACAATGCACGGCAAGATCAAGCGGCTTGGACGGTTTCAGGGACGCCGTTCCAACTGGAAAAAGGCTGTTGTCACCCTTGCCGATGGACATATTATCGACTTTTTTGAAGGATAACTCATGCCCGTTAAGAAGTTTCGCCCAGTAACGCCTTCATTGCGATTTAAGACAGTCTCTTCTTTTGAAGAGATTACAAAAGGTTCGCCTGAAAAATCCCTTGTTGAACCCAACAAAAAATCTGGAGGACGCAATAATCGGGGGCGTATCACGAGCCGTCGTCGCGGTGGCGGACATCGGCGCAAGTATCGCCAAATTGATTTTAAGCGCGATAAAGCAGGTGTGCCTGCAATTGTGCATAGCATTGAGTACGATCCGAATCGATCGGCACGCATTGCACTCCTGCATTATGTCGATGGTGAAAAACGCTATATTCTGGCACCGATTGGTTTAAGTGTTGGCGATGAGGTTGCCTCAGGTGCAGATGCAGAGATCAGACCAGGTAATGCGCTTCCTCTGGCAAATATCCCTTTGGGGAGCAATGTACACAATGTTGAACTCAAGCCAGGAAAAGGCGGGCAGATGGGTCGCTCGGCAGGTGCTGAAATTCAGGTGATGGCTAAAGAAGGCAATTTTGCAACTCTCCGCCTGCCTTCTGGCGAACGTCGGTTAGTCCAGGTGTCGTGTTATGCGACCATTGGACAGGTTGGAAATTTAGAGCATGAAAATGTCGTTGTCGGAAAAGCAGGACGGACTCGCTGGTTGGGCAAACGTCCCAAAGTGCGTGGTGTTGCTATGAACCCAATTGATCATCCTCACGGTGGAGGAGAAGGTCGAGCAACGGGTGGCAGGCATCCGGTAACCCCCTGGGGACAACCCACAAAGGGATATAAAACGCGCAAAAAGAAAAATAAATCTGACCAAATGATCATTCAGAGACGCAAGTAATCAGGAGTATTATTTTATGGCACGGTCAATTAAAAAAGGGCCTTTTGTTGAGCCGAGTCTTATAAAAAAGATTGAGCAAATGAATAAAGCTGGTAATAAGCGGGTTATTCAGACGTGGGCGCGACGATCGACAATTGCGCCAGAGTTTGTGGGGCATACCCTTGCTGTACACAATGGAAATAAATTTATCCCCGTTTATATTACAGAAAACATGGTTGGACACAAACTCGGTGAATTTGCTCCTACGCGTACGCATCGGGGAGCGCGCGCGGGGCGATCTACTGAACGCGCCACTTCTTTACAGTGATATTTTGAGACGGGAATTTTAAATGGAAGCTCGGGCGGTATTGCGCTATTCAAGAATTTCACCGCGCAAGGTGCGACAGGTGGTTAATCTCGTGCGGGGTAAAGATGTGGAGGAAGCTTTCCACATTCTGCAATTTACACCCAAAAAGGCCGCGCGTATTGTAGAGCGGACCTTGCAATCCGCGGTTGCAAATGCGGTCAATCGCGAAGAAGAATCCGCAGTCGAAGAAGCGCTCTTTGTGAAAGAAGCGTTTGTAGATGGTGGCATTGCGTTAAAACGGTTGCGTCCTCAGCCGCGCGGTGCTGCCGGCATGATTCGCAAGCGATATAGCCACATCACGCTGGTTATTTCAGACGAGGAATAGGAGAATCACTTTGGGCCAGAAAACGCATCCAATCGGAGTGAGGTTAGGGATTGTCAAAGACTGGCGTTCCCGCTGGTTTGCCAATCGCGATTTTGCCAACCTGCTTCAAGAAGATCTCATGCTCAGGCGATATATTACGAGTCGTCTGCAGCGGGCAAGCGTTGCACAAATAGACATTGAGCGAGCGCCCAAGCGGGTGACAATTTCGATTCACACCGCTCGTCCAGGCATTGTAATTGGACGCAAAGGCGCAGAGGTCGATAAATTGCGGGACGAATTAAAACACCTGACAGGCAAAGAAATTTATATCAACATCAATGAAATTAAGCGACCTGAACTCAACGCCCAACTCGTCGCCGATAATATCTCCCGACAACTCGAGCAGCGCGTTTCATTTCGCCGTGCAATGAAAAAAGCCGTTGCATCAGCGGTGCGCATGGGGGCTGAAGGAATTAAAGTCGTGTGTGGGGGGCGCCTTGGCGGAGCGGAAATGTCTCGCGTTGAAAAATCAGAGCCTGCAGGACGCGTTCCACTCCACACTCTGCGCGCCGATATAGACTATGCCAGATCTACTGCTTATACAACTTCGGGTACTGTAGGGGTAAAAGTCTGGATCTGTCACGGAGAAAAGATGGGTCAAGACGCCCATCTGCCAACTTAAGTCGGGACAGGAGCGGCTATTATGTTAATGCCAAAACGGGTCAAATGGAGAAAGCAGCAGAGGGGACGTCGCAAAGGTACAGCCACTCGGGGAGCCACTATTTCTTTTGGCGAATACGGTTTGCAGGCTCTTGAACCAGGCTGGATTACCAACAGACAGATCGAAGCTGCCCGCGTGGCGATTACCAGATCATTGGGACGCGGTGGAAAAATTTGGATTCGCGTTTTTCCCGATAAACCCCTTACGGTTAAGCCCGCAGAGACCCGTATGGGCAAGGGCAAAGGCAATCCCGAATACTGGGTGGCAGTCATCAAACCCGGGCGGGTCATGTTTGAAATTGAGGGCGTGCCACGCGAAAGCGCGCAACGCGCGATCAAATTGGCCAGCCAGAAATTGCCCATTAAAGTCCGTTTTGTAGAGCGCGGAGGGCACGACGAATGAAACCGAGTGAAATTCGAGATCTAACAGCAAACGATGTAAGGGAAAGAATAGCTGAACAAGAGGACGAACTCGTGAATCTCCGCATTCTGTTGGCTACGCGCCAGCTCGATAATCCAATTGCATTTCGAGATGCATGCAAGGATCTCGCTCGGCTTAAAACCGTATTGCGCGAACACGAGTTAGGCATTCGAGAACTTCCCAATGCGTAATTTTTAAGGAGAATCGGTGTATGGTGGAAACTCGCAGGCACCGCAAAACACGTGTAGGGCTGGTGGTCAGTGACAAATCTAATAAAACAATAGTCGTTGAGGTACGGCGGCAGGTGCCACACCCCCTCTACGGAAAAGTTATGCAAAGACGTTCAAAATTGTCGGCGCACGATGAGAATAATGAAGCCAGAGCCGGTGATGAAGTGATGGTAGTGGAAACGCGACCTTTGAGCAAAACCAAGCGCTGGCGGTTGGTGGAAATTATAAAAAAGGCGCATTAGGTGGAGAGAACATGGTCCAGGAATATTCGGTATTGAATTGTGCAGATAACACAGGTGCCCGAAAGGTGATGTGCTTTCGCATTTTAGGAGGCACTAAGCGCAAGTATGCCAAACTCGGTGATACTGTTGTGGTTTCAGTTAAAGATGCACAGCCAAACAGTGGTGTAAAGCGCGGTGATGTTGCTCGTGCCGTGATCGTCCGTACAAAAAAAGAAACGCGAAGGGCCGATGGGTCCTATATTCGTTTTGATGACAACGCCGCTGTTTTGATCAGCGCGGAGGGAGAACCTCGCGGGACGCGCATATTTGGACCAGTGGCCCGCGAATTGCGCGAGAGACGATTTATGCGCATTGTATCTTTGGCGCCTGAAGTGATATAAAAAGAAAGGCAAGTGTATTGAGATGAGGATTCGCAAGGGTGATCAAGTTGAGGTGATAAGCGGGGTTTATACCGGTCAACGGGGACGGGTTTTACATGTATGGCCCAAGAAAGAACGCGTGCTGGTGGAAGGGATCAATAATGTCAAGCGCCATACGCGCCCCAATCCCAATAATCAGCAAGGCGGCATTGTGGAAAAGGAAGCCCCCTTGCATGTGTCCAATCTCATGATTGTCGATTCACAAACCGATGAGCGGACCAGGATTCGCATTCAGCGCCTCGAAGATGGGGCGCGTGTGCGGATTGCTCAAAAAAGTGGTGAGCAAATTCCAGAAGTTGAATAACGAGGACGACATGGCAACGCGATTACAAGAATACTATGAGAACGAAGTTGTGCCTGCGCTCATCCAAAAATTTGGGTATAAAAATCGCATGCAGGTGCCCAAATTGGAAAAGATTGTCTTAAATATGGGTGTTGGTGAAGCTGTTCTCAATGCCAAAGTCATTGAAAGTGCTGTTGAAGATATGACCCGCATTGCAGGACAGCGGCCCTCAATTCGCAGGGCGCGAAAAGCCGTTTCAAACTTTAAGCTACGACAGGGTGTACCCATTGGCTGTGCCGTCACTCTTCGCAGATCTCGTATGTACGAATTTCTCGATCGATTTTTCAATTTCTCTGTACCGCGTATTCGCGACTTTCGCGGCCTTTCAATGCGCTCATTTGATGGCCGGGGTAACTATACGATCGGTATTCAGGAACAGATTATTTTTCCCGAAATTGACTACGATCAAATCGACAAAATTCGCGGCCTTGATGTAACCCTGGTTACCACGGCCCCTACGGATGAAGAGGCTTTTGAACTGCTCAACAAAATGGGCATGCCGTTTCAAAATCAAGAATAAATAAAAGAATCAAGACGAGGTCAGATCTAATATGGCTAAAAAATCTATGATTGCCAAAGCAAAGCGCAAACAGAAATTTGCAGTCCGCCGTTATAATCGATGTCACAGATGCGGCAGGCCACGCGGTTATTTGCGCAAATTTGGTATTTGTCGTATATGTTTTCGCGAGTTGGCCCTCGCTGGTGAGATTCCCGGCGTGACAAAGGCCAGTTGGTAAATTGAGGGAGAAGCTCACATGATGACGGATCCGATTGCCGATATGTTGACGCGCGTGCGAAATGCATGTCGCGCCGGACATCGCAAGGTGGATATTCCGAGTTCCAGTATGAAGCGCGAGATTGCCCGCATCTTAACAGAGAGCGGCTTTGTTCACAATTATGCGTATATCGATGATAATCGACAGGGTTATTTACGCCTTTATCTCAAGTACAGTCCCGATGAGGAAAGCGTGATTCAAGGGCTGAAGCGCGAAAGTCGCCCCGGTCTGAGAAAATATGTGGGTAAAGACGAAATTCCTCGAATACTCAATGGATTGGGCGTCGCCATTTTATCGACATCAAAAGGTATTTTAACAGATCGAACCGCGCGTCGAGAAGGCGTTGGCGGCGAAGTTATTTGTAGCGTCTGGTAGAGGCATAGAAGGAGTGCATTGTGTCGAGAATAGGTCAACAGCCGATTGACGTTCCAGAGGGCGTCAATGTGAAAATTGGAGCAACAGAGGTGGATATAAAAGGTCCTAAAGGGGCTTTGCAGGTACCTTTACATTCGCTCACGAAAGTCGTGCAAGAGGGCGAATCCCTTTCTGTCACAGTGCAAGATCCCGAAGACCGGCATCACAAAGCTATTTGGGGCCTCACGCGTGCTTTGTTGGCAAATGCTGTTCAGGGCGTGTCGGCTGGTTTTGAGAAGCACCTCGTTGTCGTTGGCGTGGGGTATCGCGCGGAGATGAAAGGAAAAAATTTAGACATCAACGTGGGGTTCAGTCATCCGGTAATGGTTGAAGCTCCTCAGGGGATTGAATTTAGTATCGATGCGCCTCCTTCAGAGATCGAAAATTCCCAGGCGCTGGTTAAGATTAGCGGAGCCGATAAAGAACTCGTGGGACGCACTGCGGCGAATATTCGCAATATTCGGCCTCCCGAACCCTATAAGGGGAAAGGTATTCGCTATAGCGGCGAATATGTGCGGCGCAAGGCTGGCAAGGCAGCAGTGGCTTAAATTTTGAGGTTGTTCAATATGGCAGATAAGCAAATTAAAAAGATCAGGATGCACAGACGTCGTCAAATGCGCATTAGAAAGAGGCTTTTGGGAACGGCTGATCGCCCTCGTCTGACGATTTTCAGAAGTCTAAAACATATTCAGGCGCAATTGATTGATGATGTGAATGGATGTTCCATAATGGGCATATCCTCAAATGCCCCGCAGCTCAAAGATCAGTTGCAAACTCTTGAAGGCAAATGCGATAAAAGTCGTGAAGTGGGCAAAGCTTTGGCGGAGCGCGCGCAGGAAGCTGGAATCTCTCAGGTTGTTTTCGACCGCGCAGGTTATCTCTATCACGGTCGTGTCAAAGCATTGGCAGAAGGTGCACGCGAAGGTGGGTTGAAATTTTAATGTTAAGGAGTCGATTTTGAGCAGAATTGAAGCCACGGGTTTAGACCTGACGGAAATCGTCATCAACAATAGCATCAAACGGGTATCTCATGTTCGCAAAGGTGGACGACGTTTTGCTTTTAATGCTCTTTGTGTGATTGGTGACAAAAAAGGCATTGTTGGGATTGGAATGGGGAAAGCAGGCGAAGTTTCTGAAGCCATTCGCAAAGCTGCCGATGATGCCAAAAAGAATCTGGTGCGCGTGCCGGTCGTTGATGGAACATTGCCCCACGAAGTTATTGGACGGTTTGGCGCTTCTCGCGTTTTGCTCAAACCCGCCGCCCCCGGCACGGGAATTATCGCAGGAGGCGGTGTGCGTGCGGTTTTGGAACTGGCTGGCGTTCAAAATGTGCTGACGAAGTCATTGGGATCTCAAAATCCTCAGAATGCCGTTAAAGCCGCAATGGAAGGATTAACGCGGTTGAAAGACGCGAGAATGTTTGCCCTATTGCGAGGCATAGAAGAATCCGAATTGGTTTCTGTACGGGGGTAGTGATGGCCGATCAAAAAACACTGCGGATTACACAGACTCGCAGTGCAATCAAGCGGCAAAAAAAACAACAACGGACGCTGGATGCGTTGGGAATTCGCCGCATTCGGCATACTGTGGAACACGCTGATTCTCCCCAATTGCGCGGCATGCTGGCGGCTGTTGCACATCTGGTCAAAGTTGAAGAAACTTGAAACACGGGATGCGAGAATGAAACTTGGAAATCTCTCTCCGCCCCAAGGGGCAACTTTTAAAAAGAAGCGTTTGGGCATTGGTCCCGGCTCTGGAACAGGCAAGACTGCGGGTAAAGGGCACAAAGGGCAGCGGGCGCGTTCGGGATCCAAACGCAAAGTTGGGTTTGAAGGGGGACAAACACCCCTGCACCGGCGCTTGCCGAAAGTTGGGTTTAACAATCCTTTTCGGGTGACCTATCAGGTCGTAAACCTCGACGATTTGGCAAGCAGGGAGTTTTCGGGTGAGATTACTCCCGAAGTGCTCAAAGATGCGGGTTTGATTGCCTCTACAAAACGCCCTGTGAAAATTTTGGGGCGAGGCGAAATTTCTGTACCATTGCAGATTCGGGTTCAGGCAATATCAGCTGCAGCAGAAAAAAAAGTTCTTGCAGCTGGCGGAGATGTCGAGGCCAAAACCGGCTGAACTCGGCTGAGAGGAGGCGGTGTTGCTCGAGAGCGTCAAGAGCGTTTTTAAAATTCCGGAACTGCGATATAAGGTGTTATTTACGCTGGGGATTCTGGCGATATATCGCCTGGGGGGGCAGATTCCCATACCCGGAATAGATCGGGTTGCCCTGGGGGAATTTTTTGCAGGTACCAGCCAAACGATCTTTGGTCTCTACGACATGTTTGTAGGTGGGGCATTTACCCGTGCGACGGTATTTGCACTGGGTATTATGCCTTATATCAGTGCATCCATCATTTTTCAATTGATGGGTGCTGTCGTGCCATCTCTTCAAAAGTTGCAAAAAGAAGGTGAAGCGGGGCGAAAAAAGATCATTCAATATACGCGATATGGCACTGTTGCCCTGGCTGCGGCGCAGTCTCTGGGCGTGAGTTTTTTTCTGGAGAGCCTTCAGTCGCCAGCGACGGGGCTTTCGGTTGTGCTCTATCCCGGTTGGGGGTTCCGGCTGTTGACTGTATTGACAATTACTGCCGGAACCGTGTTAATTATGTGGTTGGGCGAACAGATTGATGCGCACGGTATTGGCAATGGGATGTCGCTACTCATTTTTATTGGCATTATTGCGGCATTGCCCTTTGTCGTGCGACAGGAATATCGGGATTTTGTGACCAATGACAAATCAATTTTGATTGAATTAGCTGTTTTAGTTATCGTTGTTGCATTGACCGCCCTGGTGGTGCTCATCACACAGGGCACGCGTAGAATTCCAGTACAATACGCCAAACGCGTCGTTGGACGGCGGGTATATGGCGGGCAAAGCACACATATACCACTCAAAGTCAATACTTCTGGCGTGATGCCTATTATTTTTGCTCAGGCCATTATGTTTTTACCTGCGACAATGGCTGGCTTTGCGCCTAATAATGAATTTATGCAAAATCTCGCGGCTGCTTTTACGCCGAGTATGTCCTGGGTGTCATTGCCCTACTGGTCGATTTACTCATTGCTGGTTATTTTCTTTGCTTACTTTTATACTGCAATTGTGTTTAATCCGATTGATCTCGCTGATAATATGAAACGGCAAGGCGGATTTATTCCCGGTGTCAGACCGGGCAAACGCACGTCGGACTTCATTGACCGAGTGCTTACGCGAATCAACATGCCAGGTGCGATTTTTTTAGCTGCAATAGCCGTTGGCCCATACTTTATTATTAATTCTATGGGGGTTCATCCGGGGCTCGAACAAGTGTTTGGCGGTACGGGTTTGTTGATTATGGTCGGTGTGGCACTTGACACTTTACAGCAGGTTGAATCGCATTTGCTGATGCGTCACTACGATGGGTTTATGAAAAAAGGCCGCATTCGAGGACGCCGAGCTTGATTTACTCAAAATGCTGGAGATTTTTTTATGAAAGTCCAATCATCAGTTCGCCGTCGTTGCAGTCACTGCAAGATCATTCGCCGACGCGGTGTTGTGCGCGTGATTTGCAAAGTCAATCCACGACACAAACAGCGACAGGGATAAATTCATAGGAGACGCAATCGCATGGCCCGAATAGCAGGTGTAGATATTCCCAGAGAAAAGCGCGTGGAAGTTGCGTTGACATATATTTTGGGCATTGGTTTGAGCACGTCACAAAAAATTTTGACACAGACGCAGATTTCGCCTGATACGCGCGTAGATGCTTTGACTGACGAGGAAGTCACCAAATTGCGCTCAGTGGTCGAAGGTGAGTACAAGGTTGAAGGAAACCTGCGAAGCGAAGTTGCAATGAACATCAAGCGACTGATGGATATTGGGTGCTATCGCGGTTTGCGCTGGCGTCGCGGGTTGCCGGTGAGAGGTCAGCGGACGCGCACCAATGCCAGGACGCGCAAGGGAAAGAAACCCGGTATTGGCAGTCGCAGACGAACCGTATAGATAAACGCAGGACAATCAAAGGAGGAGTCGTTTGGCAGTCAGAAGAGGAAGACGACGGAATAGACGCGTTGAAGCTCATGGCGTCGCACACGTCAATGCCAGTTTTAACAATACTATTGTCACTCTAAGTGACCGTGAAGGAAGAGTTATTTCCTGGTCATCAACGGGGAAAGTCGGGTTTAAGGGGTCGAGAAAAAGTACGCCCTATGCTGCTCAGTTGGCTGCCACTGATGCGGCGCGAGAAGCCATGGCAATGGGTTTGCGCCGGGTGGAAGTCTGGGTTAAAGGACCTGGCGTTGGGCGAGAAGCCGCTGTGCGGTCGCTGCAGGGCGCTGGATTGGAAATTTCAGCGATCAAAGATGTTACCCCAATTCCACACAATGGGTGTCGCCCTCCTAAGCGCCGCCGCGTTTAACACAGAAAACAGGAGTTATTGAATGGCGAGATACACTGGCCCAAGTTGTAAATTGTGTCGCCGAGAAGGCATGAAGTTGTTTCTTAAAGGTGCGCGATGTCATATGGACAAATGTTCATTTGACCGGCGCAGTTATGCGCCCGGCATGCATGGACAAAATATGCGTCGAAAGCCATCGGAATACGCACTTCAGCTTCGTGAAAAACAAAAAACAAAGCGTATCTACGGCGTGTTGGAAAAACAGTTTCGCACGTATTATTCAAAAGCCGCTCGCAGAAAGGGTGTGACGGGTGAGTTGCTTTTGCAGATGCTTGAATGTCGTCTGGACAACATGATATATCGCCTGGGTTTTGCGCCCTCTCGAAAATCAGCGCGGCAACTCGTGAGACATCGCCATATCGCTGTCAATGGACGAACCGTAGATATTCCTTCATTTCAGGTTTCGCCAGGAGATACTGTACAGGTACGGGAAAAGAGTCGCCAATTGCAACTCATTCACGATGCACTCAAGCGCACTGGTGATGCAGGTCAATCGGCCTGGTTTTCGGTAGATAAAGTGAATTTGAGCGGTACGCTTGTTGAATATCCAAAGCGAGATGATATACCAACGCCTGTTGAAGAGCAACTCATCGTTGAGCTTTATTCCAAGTAATGGACGCGCACCGGGAGCTTTTGTTTATGAACGCAAAAAATTTTCAAATGCCTCGATTTGTACAGATCGATGAAGAAAGCCTGAGTGATAATTACGGCCTGTTTAGTGTTCAGCCCCTTGAGCGCGGGTTTGGAGCTACGATTGGGAATGCACTGCGTCGCGTTTTGCTTTCCTCCATTGAGGGGGCTGCGATTAAGGCCGTGAAAATCGAAGGAATTCAGCACGAGTTTACCGTGGTTGAAGGCGTCGTTGAAGATGTGACTGAAATCGTTCTAAATCTCAAAGAAGTTTGCCTTCGTGTGCATACAGATGAGGACAAATTGCTATATGTAAAAAAAGAAGGTCCAGGCGAACTCAAGGCTGGCGATTTGCAAGTCGATGCCGATGTCGAAGTACTGAATCCCGATTTGCATATTGCGACACTCGACAAAGACGGTGTGCTCGACATAGAAGTCACCGTTGGAAAAGGTCGGGGCTATGTGCTGGCAGAAGCAAACAAGCAGATAGACCAGCCTATGGGGACCATTGTGTTGGATGCCGCTTTTTCCCCAATCCGAAAAGTGCATTATGAAATCGATAATGCGCGCGTGGGGCAGCAGACCGATTACGATAAACTTTCGTTGGCTGTTTGGACAAACAGCGTTGTGCGACCCGACGATGCGGTGGCTCATGCTGCGAGAATATTGAAAAATCATCTCGAGTTGTTTATCAACTTTGAAGAAGAGCCAGAAGAAGAATTGGAAGAAGTTGTCGATGAGGAAACTCGCCGCATTGCAACACTGCTCAAGATGCCTGTAGATGAACTGGAATTGTCGGTGCGGTCGGCAAATTGCTTAAAAGCTGCCAATATTATAACACTTGAGGATCTCGTTCAAAAAACGGAAAACGAAATGCTCAAATTCCGCAATTTTGGACGAAAATCGCTCAATGAATTGACAGCTATTCTCGAAAATTTGGGTATTGCCTTTGGCATTGATGTAAGCAAATATCAAGATGTCGCTTCCAAATCTGATCATATCTCGATTTTGGACGACGAATTTTAACGAGGAAACCAATGAGGCACGGGAAAAGGGGTAGAAAGCTGAATCGTACGGCGAGCCATAGAAAAGCCATGCTCAACAATATGGCTACGTCTCTGTTTGCTAACGGCAAGGTGCGTACTACACTGCCAAAGGCGAAAGAATTGCGCGGCGTGGCCGAACGGTTGATCTCTTTTGCCAAGCGTGGCGATTTGCATGCGCGGCGTCAAGTTTTGCGGCGTATTCAGAATAAGGTGGTGCTCACAAAGTTATTTGAAGAAATTGGTCCCTCATTTGCCGACCGAGGTGGCGGATATACGCGTATTCTCAAGCTCGGTTCCAGGCGAGGTGATAGCACCGAATTGTGTTTGATTGAGCTGGTGGCCGATGACGCAATAACCGAATCCAATGTTGAGGAAACCGAGTCTGACGATTCTACTGAAGAAGAGGAAGTTGTAGAGGAAAAGAAAGACGCTTAAGCGTGTCTATGCATTGTTTAAAGGGCAAACCGACATCTGTCGATTTGCCCTTTTTTATTTTTTAAAAAAAGCGACACTGATAATGTCGCCTTTTGGTTTTATGAAAAATTCAGTCTCTTGAGATATCGAGAATCTCATAAGTGAGTAGGCCGACGGGCACTTGCACATCGACGACCTCGCCAACGCCTTTACCCAACAGAGCTTTGCCAATGGGAGATGCTGTCGATATTTTATTCTGGTCAAAATCGGCTTCATCTACGGTGACCAGTGTGTACTGCATTTCTCTACCATTTTTTTTGTCCTGTAATTTGACCGTCGCGCCCAGATAGGCTTTGTCTTTGGGGATTTGGCTTTCGTCGATAATTTCCGAATTCGTGAGTTTTTCCTGCAATTCGGCAATTTTCTTTTCGAGAAATGCCTGCCGCTCTTTGGCTGCATGGTATTCAGCGTTTTCGCTCAGGTCGCCAAACTCGCGCGCCTTTTTTATGGCTGCAATGACAGTTGGTCGCTCTTTGGTTTGCAGACGGATCAACTCTGTTCGAATTTTCTCATACCCATTTTTGGTCAGGTAAACGCGATTCATAATAATATTCCCATGAAATGAAAAATCTATCTCGGAAGCCAATAGTGGAGTTTCGAGATAGACTTTTTTACACACATAACAGTGTATTGTCTATATATACAAAAAGTAAGACGTTTATGGTGAGATGTCAAGCTCAAAACAAATACGAGGTATGAAAATAGTTCGGTTCTGTTTGTGTGATGTGTATATTTAATTTGTGCGGATTGATAATCACAGATCAGAGGAGCTGGTATGATGGACGCTGTTTTGGTGACAGGCGGAGCGGGCTATGTTGGCAGTCACACGGTTCGGCGTCTGTTGGAAGATCATCGCCGGGTTGTGGTGTTGGATGACCTGTCAACGGGACACCGGGAAGTTGTCACCTTGTTTGAACGGGTGTATGGGCCGGAGCAATTTTGTTTCGAGTATGTCAATCTGCTCGATCACAGCGCTCTGGCCTCTGTTTTTGAGAGACACAATTTTTGCGGCATTATCGATTTTGCCGCCAGGACGCTGGTGGGAGAATCCCAGGAGAAGCCGTACAGGTATTTTGAGAATAATGTGATTGCTTTTCAGAATTTGTTGGATGCAGGTAAAGGATTGCCCGTTGTGAAATCATCTACGGCGGCGACGTATGGCGAACCCCGCGCAGAACACATTCCACTGAAGGAAAATTATCAGCGGAAGTGTATCGCGGATGGTGGTTTTGAGAAAAGCCAGTTGATGCCCGCTGCGGTGGATTTTGAGACGCTTTTGAGGTGGTATGAAAAACACATCGCTTTCGAACTTTGTGAAGAAGATATCGCCTTGCTAAAAATCCCTGCGAATGTCTATGGCATTACTAAAATGATGGATGAACGCATGTTGCTCCATGTCGAGCGAGAGGCTGGTGGAAGATATGTTGTTCTCCGTTATTTTAATGCCGCAGGTGCCGATTCTTCGCGGTTAATCGGCGAAGATCACGATCCCGAGACGCATTTGGTCCCCCTTGTTTTGCAAGTGGCTTTGGGGCAGCGCGAGAAGATAACCGTATTTGGCGATGATTATGCAACCCCTGATGGCACGGCTGTGCGAGATTATATTTCTGTGGTGGAATTGGCCGATGCACATATTAAGAGCCTGGATATGTTACTGGCAGGGGGACAGTCTGCGACGTACAATCTCGGCAGGGGGAAGGGCGTGAGCGTGAAAGAGATTTTGGAGGTTGTACGCGAGGTGACAGGTCATGAGATTCCCGAAGCGATTGGACCGCGGCGAAGCGGCGATCCCGCAACGCTGATTGCCGATGCGAGTTGCATTCAGCGCGATATGGAATGGGTTGCGAGAGAGACACTACATGAGACGCTGGAATCTGCCTGGCACTGGCATCGGCTTCATCCCAATGGGTATCGGGTTGTGCAGGAGGAGCGATTCAATCCTTTTTGGAATCGGTGGGTCAACATCGCAGCCCATCGCGCAGACAGGCCATGGCGTGGAGAAACGCAGCTTATAGAGAGGGCAGATGATAAGGCTTATGATCCCGAATGCTATCTCTGTCCTGGAAATACACGGGCGGCAGGCGATGTAAATCCCGATTACAAAGGGGTGTGGACATTTGAGAACGATTTTTCCACGCTGGTATTGGACGCCTATCAAACGCAGGCGCAGTTGGGACCCTATCTCTCTCGCACATCTCGGGGTGTGTGTGAGGTTGTGGTCTATGCGCCCAATCACGCCCAGCGTTTGTCCACGCTGCCCGTAGATGCGCTCGTTCAGGTGATTGACGCCTGGGCAGAGATTTATGATCGGTTGGGAAAGGTACCTGAGATTGTGTATCCGCTCATTTTTGAGAATTCGGGCACAGTGATGGGCAATTCTCAACCGCATCCGCACGGACAGGTTTATGCGTATTGCGAGATTCCCGATTTGATGGTGAAACCGCAATTGTCTATGTTTGAATCCCACCGCAAGAAAACGGGACACTGTTTTGTGTGCGATGCCAGTCGCGTCGAAACTGGGGATGGACGGCGAATTCTCTTTGATCGCCCCCATGTGTTGGCTTATGTTCCGTTTGCCGCACAATTTCCCTACGATGTGATCATTGTGCCGAAGGCACACGCTGCGAGTTTGCTGGATTTGGATTGGGAAGAACGGCGCGATCTGGCTGCGGGATTGCGCGATATTCTCAGCGGGTTAGACGGGTTGTTTGCCGCGCCGTATCACTACACTCTGGCGTTGATGCAAGCTCCGACAGATGGCGTGGATCGCGATTATCACATGCAAATTCACATTACGTCGCTTTTGCGGGGACCTGGTTTGCGGAAACATGTGGTGGGAGCGGATATTTTTGGCAATCTCATCAATCCCTCAGATCCGGATATGACGGCAGAGGAGATCCGATGGGCGATGCGGAAAGTCGAGAAGAGGTAATTTCAATGTTGCATCCTATTATCACACAGGCGCAAGACGCATTTGAATCGTTTTTTGAGGATCAGGCAGATGTCGTTGTGCAGGCGCCTGGGCGCGTCAATTTGATTGGGGAACACACGGATTACAATGCGGGCTTTGTATTTCCCGCAGCGATTGACCGCTGGGTGGTTGTTGCTGTGCGGTCGAGGGTTGATTCGCGGGTGCGGATTTACTCGGCGATGCACGAGGAGGTGGCTGAGTTCCGGGTTGATGATGTATTGGAGGCACAGGGCAATTGGGCGGATTATCCAAAGGGCGTGGTGCGCGAGTTTCAAAAGCTCGGGTATTCGCTGTGTGGTTTTGATGCGGCGATTGTGGGCAATGTGCCTATGGGAGCGGGATTGAGCAGTTCGGCTGCTGTGGAGATGGCGGTGGGGAAGGGGATCGTTGTGTTAAACCGCATTGAAATCAGTGGACCTGATCTGGCTCTTTTGGGACAGCGTGCTGAGAATCATTTTGTGGGTGTCAATTGCGGGATCATGGATCAGTTTATTTCGGCAAATGGCCGGGCAGGTCACGCGCTGTTTCTCGATTGCCGCGATCTCTCGTTTGAACTTGTCCCTCTTTTTGGCGATGATGTGCAGATTGTGATTTGCAACTCGGGCGTGACGCGCGGGCTGACAGATTCGGCATATAATGATCGGCGGTCTGCGTGTGAAAGTGGGGTTTCGCTTCTCGCACGGGCGATGGAGGCGGATATACGGGCACTGCGCGATGTGTCGATGGAGGTGTTGGATACTTACGGTGGTGTGCTGTCGGATACAGTGCTGAAGCGGTGCCGCCATGTGATAGCTGAAAATGAACGCACGCAGCGTGCAGTTGTATTGCTCAAGAATGGGGATTTGTCGGGGTTTGGACAGTTGATGGTCGCATCTCACGAGAGTTTGCGAGATGATTACGAGGTGAGTGGCAAAGAACTCGATCTGCTGGTGGAAATTGCTCTAAGTGTGCCCGGGGTGCTCGGTGCTCGGATGACTGGCGCAGGCTTTGGAGGATGTACTGTGAATATCGTTGAACGAGACGCTGTGCCAGCACTGAGAGATGCGATAAATGAGCGGTATCCCGAAACAACGGGTTTGACGCCTGAGATTTACGTTTGTTCAGCGGTCAATGGGGCAGAGTTGGTGGAGTGAAGGTCAGTATATAATTCGAGAGTAGTATCCGCTCTTTACTCTACAATACGAAAATATACGTATTTTCTATCCGTCTGATCCGTCTGTTTATCCTTTGCCAATACCGTCAATTGATAAATCCCCGCAGGTACCTGGTTCACATCAATCTGCAAATACGTGAAATCATTCTCTCGATTGCCTTCGTAATTCGCTGTCACTGTACGCGTCAAATCGCCTTCTTTTAATCGCTTGATCTTCAAGCCTTCGGCAGCGATGTGATGGACTTGCCCCCCGCTCGTATAAACCTTTGTCTCGCCCCATATATCGCTATCGGCGAATACGTTGCCGATCCCATCTCTATCCTCTGACCGCCCGGTCTGCAATCCCTGAGCTTCTGCTGTTTGTCCGCTTCTCAGATCTATCTCTGTTTTTCCCATTGTAGAAATCAGACTGTGAGAGGCGAATAAGGTCGGAGACAGGGTATCCTTCTCTGGCTTGCCGATGGTGTAGGAGATCTCATACTGCGTACTACCAAAATCGTCGCGCTTGAGATCGTACAGTTCCAGATAGATGAAGACCGATTCAGATGGTGAAAATGTACGGACAGGATTGGGCGTGATGATCAGATCATCGCGGCTTTCTGGCAATGCTTTCTTCGCTTGAATATCGCTGCCGACGAGCAGATCGCTCAGATGGAAGGTCTCCTGGTTATATACGAAGGTTTTCTCATCGCGTGCCACACCAATGAGACCGGATGTTTGATCCATAAATTCTATAGAAAAATGATAGCTGTCCTGGCGTACAGATACCGTGCGCGAGATCAACAGATGATCGTTGCGATGTTGTGCTGCGGCGTTTTGTACCGGCTTCGGCTTCGGCAAGGTGAGGGTCTTGAACTTGCGATAGTTATACATATCGCTCCACTGCTGATCAAAGAAGAAGACGCCGTCCCAAAAACTCACCTTACTCGTTTCTGGATTTTCTGTTAATTGGTTTTTGGGAATCATATAGCTGAGTTCGACGCGCATCCTATTTTGCTCTTCAAAGGTAGCGATCTGATAGGGGAGGGTATATTTGCGATTGAGGTAAGGATCGACAAAGCGTTGGGCTGTTTTTTTAAAGGTATGATGCGAGGCTTCGTCGAAGTAGTCCGGGTAATAACGGGAACCAAGTTGTCCTATCTCAAATCCACCACAGAAGCTCCAGCGATCACTGCCATTCCCACAATATTCGATCTTAAATGTTTCGTAATACCAGGTTTCCATCATTCTGTGAAATGCCCTATACGGGTCACTGCCTACAGAAAAGAAAAAGGTTTTTCTTTTTCTATATCTTCCAAATTTTATATAGGTCTTCCCCATATCCGTCCGCCAGCCCTCAACATCATCGGAAAACCGCCTGAATCGCAAATTCGCATACGCCATACGACCAAAGTGCGCCATCTTTCTTTCGTTAAAATCAGACAAATAGAGCGGGTCCTGGCGCTTCCAAAACATCTCGCGTTTCAAGAGCGTATCAATCGTCTGTGTCGCGCGGGATGCCTGCTCTTTTTCGGTCACAAGCAGGTCGATAGAGTCCAGCAACTCGCGTTCTTCTATACTCATCAAGTCAAGGGCGCGTTGATAGTATTCATGTGAGTCATCGAATTCGCCAATCTGATAGGCGGCAAGGCCGCAGAATAACAGCGCATTTTTATTATCTGGATATTGCGCGTGCAGGGCTTGCATCAGGGCATGGAAGGCATCCCAGTATTTATCTTCAAAGTAGAGTATGCCCAACAAATAATAGGGTTGATGGTTGGTTCCATCCAATTGGATGCTTTTTCGCAGGATCTGAATAGCTTCTTGTTTGGCTTCCTGAGCAAATCCCCTGAAATCCCGGGTTTGGGTATTATCTTTTACTCTGAGAAACTCATATACCCAGAACATACCCAACCCATTGAGGACATCTGTATTGTCGGGATGCTTTTTGATCACGCCCTTGAATTGGTGGAATGCGCGTGACCGAAAGCCTTGATGCCACAAAATTTTTCCGCGTGTTAACCGATACTCAATATTGTCGGGGTCACTTGCGATTGCCTGCTGTATCATCCGCATTGCGCGCTGTCGGCTGTTTACGCTGTGGTCCAATAGATGTAGTTTGGCCAATTCGTTGTATGCAGGTGCATACTTTTTGTCTTTGGAAATAATCTCCTCCAAAGCCACAATGCTTTCTCGATGGCTCACCTGACCGACTTGCTCTATTGCATTCTGAAACAGTGCGTCTATTGTGGTTTCCCCGTTGGACAAGCCAGAACTAAATAGGCAGGCCAAAGCAATCAGTCCAATGCGAATTGTGAATCGCATTCTTCTCCCTTTCAAATGATCATCAACGACATAAAAAGTTTATCGCGAATTTCCATCAGCCGTCTGTAGATCAGTGGCTAATAACGCCCTCACAGCCGCTTCCGTGCGAGTTCCACGCAGCTTTAGCGCGTTGATGACGCCATTTTTATCTATCAGAAATACCGATGGGATGCCCCATACACCGTAGGATTTTGTAATCGTCCGCGCTTTTTCTTTTTCAAATACCTGAACATAGCTCAGTTTTTCTCGTTTTACAAAATCTCGTAATGCCTTCTCTTCGCGATCCAAACTGATGCCCACGACTTCCAATCCTTGATTGCGATAGGTTTCGGCAATTCTTTTGATCGTCGGAATTTCATCGACGCACGGTGCACACCACGTTGCCCAAAAGTCAATCAACACAGCTTTTTTGCCCCGGTAATCTGCGAGTCGAAATGTTGACCCATCCAGCCGTTTGGCTTCAAATTCAGGGGCTATGTCTCCCAGGCTCAGGGTCGGGCGTTCCTCCATTTTTAGTTCGGTTAGATAACGCAATTCTTTTTTGTTCATCAGATCAAGTGTATCGACTTTGCTCCAGCGTTTTCCTGATCTAGGATTACTAAAGAAACGGATTTCAATCCGCGCAGAAGGCAGATTGCGCAATTCAAACCGTCCCTCTTTGTCTGTTTGAGTACCGCCTGTTGAAATCGTTTTTTGGGGATCATCAGCCAACACACGGCTATTTACATAAACCCCTGAAACAGGCTGCCCTTTATAAGTCGCAACACCAGTGATTCGCGCATCGCCCAGGGGTTCAAAGTTCAGCGTCACATCTCGGTCTTCAATTACCAGCCTCCGAGATTGAATAGTGCGATATATGATGACCCTTCGCTCTCCCATTTCCAATTCTTCGGATGCCCTGATCGAAATTATATATTCCCCCGGCTCAAGGTCGTCGAAGCGATATGCGCCAGTAGCATCTATAAAATCCCTTTTGGACCGAGCAGGTCCACTTGTAGATGGGCGTTTGGTGGAAATTATGCTGATTTCCAGCCCTTCTACAGAACCCTCGTTTAAAGACATCACGCCTGAAACTGAATACAAACGCAAACGCTCTACGCGGATATCTATCACATCATCGGCTGGTATAATCTCTTGATTCACAATTCTGATCTCGGGATGATTCACCCATATGTGACCACCCGCTACGTCATTTAGAGTGAACAGACCCGATACATCGGTGTACGTATTGCGCTGAA
>JAPPAB010000181.1 GCA_026705765.1 Gemmatimonadota bacterium | reverse complement strand
GCTCTCCCGTGACACTCTCCACACAGGCTCCATAATAGTATGTACCGGGAGTAGATGGGGCGGTCAGACTGACAGACTGATCACTGGCGCCAGAAGCCGAAAGGCCACTCACCGCATCCGTGCCCACTTCCGTATCATCTGTCGAGATTGTCGCGTCAGTCGAGCGGTAATAGCGCAATGTTGTTGCAGGAGAAGCATCCGTGCCCAGGTTGCGTACTGTGGCACTAAGTGTAAAAGATTGATCAGTATTTGGGTTGCTGTTGCTTACTGAAGGCGATTTAACAATCAGGTCTAGGGAGGCATCAAGGGCAATGCCAGTTGGATAGCCAAAGCTCGATGTGACGAGGTCTTCCACATTGCTGCCATCCAGATCCGAACGCTGAATCTTATTTGTGCCATCATCCGTCCAGTACATCTTCCCACTAGCCATATCTAAGGCGATGCCCGCTGGACTATTCAATCCCGTGGTGACGAGGTCTTCCACATTGCTGCCATCCAGATCCGAACGCTGAATCTTATTTGTGCCATCATCCGTCCAGTACATCTTCCCACTAGCCATATCTAAGGCGATGCCCGCTGGACTATTCAATCCCGTGGTGACGAGGTCTTCCACATTGCTGCCATCCAGATCCGAACGCTGAATCTTATTTGTGCCATCATCCGTCCAGTACATCTTCCCACCAACCATATCCAGCGCAAGACCCTCTGGTCTACTCAATCCTGTGGTGATGAGGTCTTCCACATTGCTACCATCCAAATCCGAACGCTGAATCTTATCCGTACCGTTATCTACCCAGTACATCTTGCCACCTCTCGCGTCCAGGACGATGTCCCAGGCACTGCTCAATCCCGTGGTGACGAGGTCTTCCACATTGCTACCATCCAAATCCGAACGCTGAATCTTATTCGCGTTCACCAGCGTCCAGTACATCTTGCCGCCTCCCACATCCAGCGCAAGACCCTGAAGATCACTCGTACCTGTGGTGACGAGGTCTTCCACATTGCTACCATCCAGATCCGAACGCTGAATCTTATTTGTGCCATAATCCGTCCAGTACATCTTGCCACCGCCTATGTCCAGGACAATGTCATTGGGTTGACCCAATCCCGTGGTGACGAGAGCTTCCACATTGCTACCATCCAGATCCGCGCGCTGAATCTTACGCGTGCCCCGATCCGTCCAGTACATCTTTGATGTGCTACTACCACTATCAGAGGAAGACACCTCTTTACCGAAAACGTTGGCAAACAGCATAAAATCTGAAAGTCCAATTGCATCATCGCTATCCAGGTCGTACTTCGATTCGTACGTCCCATCACCATGGCTTGAACCAAATTTTGTTGCAAACGCCCAAAAGTCAGAGAAACCAACCCGACCATTTCCGTCAAAGTCCGAAGATGAAGACGTAAGGTCAGACTGTAATTCTACACTTACATTCAGCATCACACTTTCAACTTGTCCGCTTTTACCGAGTTCACCCTGCACCAACTGAATACTCGTGCCTGAAAACGTACCCCTCGTGCGAAAACGAATGGTGCCTACCAAGCCACTATTGGTCGTGACAGAACCAACAGGTACAACGCTAATCTGGACAACAGTCGGGTTCGTACCATGCTCTGTAAATACCTGCTCACTGGGCAACATATTTCCCGCATCAAACCCCTGATACGTCACTTGACTCGCATCGTATTCAAAACGTGCAGAAATACCCCTCGCACTCTGCATACCGTTGCCAAAAAGTTGAATCGCAACATCTTGACTTGCCGAGACATCGACAGAAGTAACCGCTTGATTTCCAGACGCAGTATTCATATCCAGCGACGGGGAAAAGCTATTCTGTGAAGATAGAGACAAAGGGTAAATCGAAAGCGCGATGAGTGATAGGATTGATAGAATGTGTTGACGCATAGTTTTCTCCCTCTCATTGGTGTTCGAGTTTTTCTGCTTGCACCCGCATGGGCAAGTCAGTCTGTCTAACGTGTGTGACTTCACATCAGCCAATTTTCGATTGTGCAATAAGTTCAGATTATACAAACGTTTGTGTAAAATTTCATACTTAAACCTGAAACTACAGCGTTTTAACAACTAATTTCCAATACTAACTCAAGTAATATCATTAGTATATGCACATAGACATTTATTATGCACATATGCAATGTGTGACTTCACATCGGCCAATTTTCGATTGTGTAATAAGTTCAGATTATACAAACGTTTGTGTAAAATTTCATACTTAAACCTGAACTACAAGCGTTTGGAAATTAGTTTCACGACAACGCCAAGTATAATAACTTTTTTAAGAATATCCAAAAAAAAATTTTCCATCGGCCCTGATCCCAAATTTGCCGGAGCAGGCAGATAGGCATATCGAAAAAAAATTTGTAAAATGTAACTATATTCGATAAGTTTACCACTGACTGCTGACCACTGACCTTTCGCCAACGGAATCCCCATGACCCTCACCGCACTCTCTCCCCTCGACAATCGCTACACGAGCCGCTTGACAGATCTCGTTCCCTGTCTCTCGCATTTTGCGCTAATAGCCTATCGCGTACAGATCGAAATCGAATGGTTGCGCTTCCAATCAGAGCATCCCGCACTCACACACGTCCGCACATTCACCGATGCCGAACACCAGATATTGAAGTCATGGATAGATACTTTCGACGAACAGCAGGCCCAGCGCGTTGTCGCAATCGAAAGAGTCACCAATCACGATGTTAAATCTGTCGAATACTATGTCAGAGAACGCCTTGAGGAAACATCGCTCGCCGACGTATGTGAAGCCGTGCATTTTTGCTGCACTTCTGAAGACATCAGCAATCTCGCTCACGCGCTCATGCTCAAATCCGCTATCAAAGATGTCTTTCTCCCACTGGCACAGGAAGTTAAAAATATTACTTCACAACTCGCACAAGATACTAAAAACCTTCCTGTACTCGCGCGTACACACGGTCAACCCGCCACTCCGACCACAATGGGCAAAGAACTCGCCGTATTTGTCTATCGCTGGCAGCGGCAAATCAAACAGGCCACACAACTCGAATACCTGGGCAAATTCAATGGCGCCACCGGCAATTACAACGCGCATATCGCGGCCTATCCCGAAGTGCGCTGGCACGACCTCGCCCGCGATTTCGTCCAGCGCCTCGGTCTCACATTCAATCCACTCACTACGCAGATTGAATCGCACGATTATATGGCTGAAATTTTTCACATGATCATCCGCTTCAACACCATCTCGCTCGACTTTGCCCGCGACATGTGGACCTATATATCCCTATCCTATTTTCGCCAGAAAACGGTCGCTTCAGAAGTCGGATCCTCGACCATGCCCCACAAAGTCAATCCCATCGACTTTGAAAATGCCGAAGCCAATCTGGGCATCAGCACGGCCCTGCTCGAACACCTATCGACCAAATTACCCGTCTCACGCCTCCAGCGCGATCTGTCCGACTCCTCAGCCAGTCGCAATATTGGCCCGGCCATCGGGCATGCGTGTCTCGCCCTGAAATCCATCCTGAATGGTATGGGCAAGGTCGCCATCGATAAACAGGCCATTGCCAGTGATCTCGAAAACGCCTGGGAAATCCTCGGCGAGGCCGTGCAAACCGTCATGCGAAAAGCCGGATACGAAAACGCCTACGAGCTTATGAAAGACCTCACCCGGGGCACAGACATTACAAATGATGATCTCAACAACTTTCTCAACTCCCTCGACCTCCCCCAGGCAGACCTCAAAAATCTGAAAAAACTAACGCCTGAATCCTATATAGGGCTTGCCCCACAGCTTGTGGATGATATCTTGTAAAGACGAGGGGCTGGAGACAAGCCCCAGTGTTCATCGCAGTCATCCTCTCATCCTGATTCTATGCCCTTTGAATTTAAAAACCTCGATATACCCGACGTCATCCTCGTTCGCGCAAAGCGATTTCCCGACGATCGCGGTTTTTTTGTCGAAACGTACAAACGAGACGATTTCGAAGCCAATGGCATCTTAGAAACGTTCGTTCAGGATAACCACTCTCGCTCTACCCGCGGCGTGCTGCGCGGATTGCACTATCAAAAAGCCCCTCGCGCACAGGGCAAACTCATCCAGGTGCTCAAAGGCGAAATATACGATGTTGCCGTCGATATTCGTCGGGGATCCCCCACTTATGGTCAATGGACCGGCATTCATCTTTCCGAAACGCGATCCGAACTCCTGTATGTCCCCCCCGGCTTTGCACACGGATTCTGCGTTCTCAGCGAGGTGGCGGACTTCACATACAAATGCACGGATATTTACACGCCAGAGACCTATCGCGGTATTTCTTGGGATGATCCCGACTTAGACATTTCCTGGCCCATAAAAAATCCAATCCTTTCCGGGCGCGATCAAAATCTTCCCCCACTCAAAGAGGCAGACAACAATTTCATTTACTGAGGACCCCATGAGCCTGAAGCATTTCTTTCGCACGCCTGCTCTCTCCCCCACGCAGCAACACACCCTGATCCGATTGTCACAGCAACACGTCTCCGCGCACATCCAGAATATTGAAACTGAATACTGTTTCAACGTACAAACAGATAGCCCACTTTCCGCCGACCAGCAAAATCGGCTCACCTATCTGCTATCCGAAACCTTTGAGGCGGATCGGTTTGCAGAGCAGACCTTTCTCACGGGGCCTGGCGCGATCCTCGAAGTGGGGCCGCGCATGAATTTTTCCACAGCCTGGTCAACAAATGCCACGGCAATATGCCACGCCTGCGGAATCACGCAAATTTCGCGCATCGAACGGTCTCGGCGTTACCTCATCACCCCCGCCTTGAGCCTGGAGCAACAGAATATCTTTTTGTCCCTCGTACACGACCGCATGACCGAATGCCTGTATCCCTGTCCCCTCACCTCCTTTGACTCCGATGCAAAACCAGAACCCGTATTCGAGATTCCCCTCATAGAAGGAGGCCGCCGCGCCCTCGAGAAAATCAATCGCACCATGGGCCTGGCATTCGACGAATGGGACCTCAATTATTACACCGATCTGTTTCTCGACGAGATCGGACGCAATCCCACCAACGTCGAATGCTTCGACATTGCCCAATCCAATAGCGAACATTGCAGACACTGGTTTTTTAAAGGCCGTCTCATCATCGACGGCGAAGAGATGCCCGACCACCTCATCGCCATGATCCAATCAACGCTCAAAACCAACCCCAATAACAGCACCATCGCCTTCAAAGACAATTCCAGTGCCATCCGCGGGTATCCGATACGCACTATTGTGCCCACCACTATCGGTAGCCCCTCCCCATTTGCATTCTCAGACCGCACCAGTGACATCATCTTCACTGCTGAAACGCACAACTTCCCATCGGGTGTTGCCCCTTTTCCCGGCGCAGAAACGGGTACCGGCGGACGCATCCGGGATGTGCAAGCCACAGGTCGCGGCGCGCTCGTCATAGCGGGCACAGCGGCGTATTGCGTGGGCAATTTATATATCCCCGGATACGACCTGCCCTGGGAAAATCCCAAATTTCAATATCCCGATAACCTCGCCACCCCCTTGCAAATCGCAATTGAAGCCAGTAATGGGGCTTCGGATTACGGCAACAAATTCGGCGAACCTCTCATACAGGGCTACACGCGATCCTATGGTATGCGCCTACCCAATGGAGAACGCAGAGAATGGATCAAACCCATTATGTTCAGCGGCGGGATCGGTCAGATGGATGCGCGCCATACAAATAAAGAAACACCCAAACCCCAAATGCTCGTCACCAAAATCGGTGGACCGGCCTATCGCATTGGCATGGGAGGTGGGGCTGCTTCGAGCATGGTGCAGGGTGAAAACGAAGCCGAACTCGATTTCAATGCCGTGCAGCGTGGCGATGCAGAAATGGAGCAAAAACTCAACCGCGTGATCCGCGCCTGTGTCGAACTCGGCGATCAAAATCCCATTGTCAGCATCCACGATCAGGGCGCGGGTGGCAACTGCAATGTACTCAAAGAAATCGTTGAACCTGCAGGTGCCCGCATCGATATTCGCGCTGTGCCCGTTGGAGATGAAACCCTATCTGTTCTCGAAATCTGGGGTGCCGAATACCAGGAAAACAATGCCCTGCTCATCCGTCCCGGACACGCCCGTCTCTTCGACGCCCTCTGCAAACGCGAAAAGGTCATCTACGCTTTTGTCGGCGAAGTAACCGGCGATGGAAGAGTGGTAGTCTTCGATAGCACAGACAACACCACACCGGTTGACCTCGACCTGGAAAAAGTCCTTGGCGATATGCCGCAAAAGCCCTTCAAACTCGACCGCTTTCCCATTCGTACAGAACCGCTCACCCTGCCAGAAAATCTAACCGTTGAAAAAGCACTCGACCGCGTGCTTCGCCTCGTTTCTGTTGGTTCCAAACGGTTTCTCACCAACAAAGTTGATCGCTGTGTAACCGGACTTGTCGCACAACAGCAATGCGTGGGGCCGCTCCAGCTAACCGCAGCAGACGTCGCTGTCATTGCACAAAGCCATTTTGGGACGACTGGCGCCGCCACCGCCATCGGCGAACAACCCATCAAGGGGCTTATCGATCCTGCGGCGATGGGACGCCTGTGCGTGGGCGAAATGCTCACCAATATCACCTGGGCGCGGCTGAGTGCCATCGAAGACATCAAATGCTCTGGCAACTGGATGTGGGCGGCCAAATTGCCCGGAGAAGGCGCAGCACTTTACGATGCAGCTCGCGCCCTCACAGATATTCTGATTGAATTGGGCATTGCCATAGATGGCGGCAAAGACAGCCTCTCGATGGCGGCAATCGCACCGGGAGAGGATGGAGACGAAACGGTCAAAACACCCGGCACACTCGTCATATCGGGCTATGTCACCTGTCCCGACATTACACAGACCGTCACGCCCGACTTAAAATATCCCGATAAGGGCGTCATACTTTACGTCGATCTCGGCGCGGACAAACATCGCCTCGGCGGGTCTTCTCTCGCCCATGTGTACGAGCAACTCGGCAACGAGTCGCCAGATGTAGATGATCCCGCTCTTCTCAAACGCGCAATTGGCGCACTCCAGGCCTGTATAGCCAAAAATTATATTGCCTCGGGACACGACCGTAGCGATGGCGGTCTCATCACCGCGCTTCTGGAAATGGCTTTTGCTGGCAACTGTGGTATTCAGATCGATCTCCAAACCCGCGCCAATGCGATTTCCTCGCTCTTTTCCGAAGAACTCGGCCTCGTCTTTGAAGTGCATCCCAAAAACCTGACGCTTGTGCGAGAAATCTTTGAGAAAGTACCTATCCAGACCATTGGAAAAGTAACCTCCAGTCCCGACATCCAAATTTCTGTCAACAACCAGCGCGTTCTCAAAAGTCCCATGCCCGAATTGCGCGACTTATGGGAAGCGACGAGTTTCCAACTCGAACGCCAGCAAACCAATCTATCCTGCGTCGCACAAGAAGAGACTTCTCTGCATGCGCGCACGGGTCCCAAATTTACCGCACCCTTCGCGCCAATGCCCACGCCACCCGCCATTCTCAATGCGAGTCGCAAGCCCGCAGTCGCTATCGTACGCGAAGAGGGCAGCAATGGAGATCGCGAAATGACCTCTGCATTTTTTGCAGCGGGCTTTGAACCCTGGGATGTGACCACCAGCGATCTCTTATCTGGTACCATCGCGCTCGGCGAACAATTCCGAGGCGTTGTATTTGTCGGCGGATTCAGCTATGCCGATGTGCTCGACTCGGCCAAGGGCTGGGCTGGCGTGATTCGTTTCAACGACGGCCTGCGCGCTCAGTTCGATGCCTTCTACAACCGCCCCGATACCTTCAGCCTCGGCGTCTGCAATGGCTGTCAACTCATGGCTCTGCTCGGCTGGGTTCCGTTCCCCGGCCTTGCCAACGCGGCACAACCCCGTTTTATTCGCAACGAATCCGCGCGTTTTGAATCCCGTTTTTCCACTGTGCAAATTCAGGACAGTCCAGCGATTATGTTCAAAAACATGGCCGGCGCATCCCTCGGGGTGTGGGTCGCGCACGGCGAAGGGCGCGCATTTTTCCCCAATGCAGACGTACTCGACCGCGTTATAGATGAAAAACTTTCTCCTGTACGCTATGTAGATGACAACAATACCGCCACCGAAGCCTATCCCTTTAACCCAAATGGTTCTCCGCGCGGTATTGCAGGCCTTTGCTCTCCCGATGGTCGCCATCTCGCCATGATGCCCCATCCCGAACGCACCTTTCTCAAGTGGCAGTGGGGCTATATGCCAGCGAAGTGGAAACGCGATCTTCAAGCCTCTCCGTGGCTTCAAATATTCCAAAACGCCCGCGATTGGTGCGAGGGTAAAACGTAAAAGGATACATCTATGGATCTCGCCAAATTTCGAGATGATACGATTCTCGCCGAATGGATGCTCTCAGAAGTTGAACAGGGGGAACACGCCGACCTCCCCATGAAAATTGGCGATTGGAACTGCGCCAACGAGATTCGCGCTGAAATTTTCCTTCCGGACAATGTCGATGACCAGATCTACTGCACGCTTACCTCGGGGCACCGAACCGAAGGTATGAGCGAAGACGACGGCTATCGATTCAACGCCATCGCCTCCCCGCGCGGGGGCAACATCTGGCAGGGTTGGCGAGAATTTCGCTTTCCCGCCGAATGTTTTTACACTTTGGGCATTCCCTCTGGATGGAGCCAGATGGTTTCGGGCACCATCCGCCTTCCATCGGGCAGTCGCATCCGAAATATCCGCCTGCTCCAGCGCGAAGTCGCGCGCGGACCTCGCATGACCGACAAAGCTCTGATCAACGCCCTGGACCTGAACCATCCCGGCCTTGAAGCCGCAGCGCAAGCCGATACAATCCAGACCCAACTTGCAGAAATTGCAGCCTACTTCCGGCGCAGCACCTTCAATAGACGCCACGTTATACCCGATCCCGCTCCCAAAGCCAATATAGAAGAAGCCAACCGGATTCTCTCCGGGCACATCATGGACCATTACTGGCCCGACGGTGTCGATTGGGACGCCAATCCGTATGGATACATCGAATGGTCCATTCGCATCCACGGCTTTCCCTATTTCACGCCGCTCGAACTCGCCTGGGAAGAAACCCGCGACCCGAAATACGCAAAAGCCATCGAAAATATCTTGCGCGACTGGATGCAAAAAACCCCCATGCCCTACGTCGTGCGCGCCGGTGGCCTTGCATGGGGGCATTCTCTAATCGTGAGCATGCGGGCATTCTCCACACTCGTCGATATCTTCACCGTACTCTGCGATTGCCCAGACACCGAAGACCAAACCATCATAGACCTGCTCAAATCAATCTATGAGCACGAAGCCTATCTCATGCAATTCGAATCCTTCCCCCCCTCCAACAAAACCATCTCCGAAGGGCGGTCTATGCTTGCGACCGCCTGCTCATTCCCCGAATTTCGGGAATCGGAAGAATGGTATCATGCAGCCAGCCAGCAACTTTTAGACGACATGAACATTCAGGTCATGCGAGATGGTGCTTCTTACGAACTCACCCCAGGCTACCAGATAGCCATCGCGGCCTGGTTCCTGGAAGTTTTTGAAGTCGCCCGTAAATTTGGCCGATCTCTGGATCCGGAAATAGAAGCAGGCATAAGGCGAATGTACGACTGGAGTACCTCCGTCAACCGTCCCGATTTCTCCTGTCCCTCTGTTTCTGACGCCGGCAGCCTGGATGGAAAATTCGCGCGTTCGCTTATCAAACCTGGACGGGTACTCGACAATCCAACCGCCGTATGGGTCGGCACAGAAGGAGAAGAAGGGCATCCCCCCAACTATACCTCCATCGCCCACCGCGATTCGGGCTATTTTGTCATGCGAAGCGGATGGGACCGCGATGCTCGATACTGTCTCTTTGAAGGCGGTCCCTACGGTCGCTTCCACCAGCACGAAGACATGCTTTCCTTCGACCTCTACGCACATGGCCTGCCTTTTCTTGTGGATCCCGGAATCACTTCCTACTTCCCCAATGAATGGACATCCTTCTACCGCACCACTGAAGCGCACAATACCGTTCTCGTAGATGGTTGCGGGCAGAACCGCCGCGAACAGACCATCGACGAATGGATCGAATCTGCCCGCGACAAAACCGTCTGGCGAAGTGATGATCGCGCCGATGTCGCCATTGCCACTTACGATGCGGGTTATGTCGGGCTGGACGCAGATATTGCCCACCGCCGCACCGTCATGTTCGTCAAACCCAATTATTTTCTCATCTTCGACGAACTCATTGGCGAGGGACAACGCACCTATGAAGCGCTCTTTCACTTCATGCCCTACCGCGTCCTGATTGATCCCGATACCAGAGCCGTGCGTACCGGGCGCATGACCCCGCCCAATCTCGAAATCCTCCCCCTCGCCAACATGACGCCCCGGCTTATCTGCGGACAAAATGATCCCGTACAGGGCTGGCTCGCCATCAGCGGCCAGGATGTGCCCGCACCGGTCGCCATTTACAAAAAACGCGCAACTCTGCCCTTCCGAACCGGCTATGTCCTCGTCCCCTTCACAGACGGCACCACCGCTGGCATCACTTCCAGAATCACCCGCCGTGGCGATACCTGGAACGTGTACATCACCCATCCAGATGGCCGTGTGGATCGCATTAAAATGGACTGGTGTGATAAACAGGGACCAGTGCTCACCTAATCTCTCCACTGCAGGAGGTTTTCATGCAGACCAACTACGAAGTCAACATGCAATTAGACGTAAAAGTGCCCATGCGAGATGGTATCAATCTCTCTGCCGATATCTACCTGCCTCGTGCACGCGAGAAATTCCCCACCGTGCTCATGCGAACGCCTTATGACAACAATGCCGACAACATGGTTGAAAAAGCCCGGCGGCTTGCCAACAATGGTTATGCCTGTATTATTCAAGATTGCCGCGGGCGGTGGGACTCGGAAGGAGAATATTACGCCTTTCGGGAAGGCGAAGACGGGTATGACACTCAGGAATGGATCGGTAAACAGGAATGGTGTAATGGCAAAATCGGCATGGCCGGTAGTTCCTATGGCGGCACGGTCCAGTGGCGCAGTGCGCCGTACCGCAGCCAGTACCTCAAATGCATCACGCCCCGCGTTATATGCACGGACTATTACTCGGGCCTCGTCCACCCCGGTGGGGCTTTCCAACTCAACGTCATGATGACCTGGGGCATGCGCACCAATGCTCGCACCGCGCAGACCATTGAATTCCACAATTGGACCGAAGCCTTTCGCGCACTGCCCCTCATCGAAATGGACGAACAGGCGGGCCGCAACCTGAACTTCTGGAAAGACTGGGTCGAGCATGCCGCTTACGACGACTATTGGGAGCAATTCAACGACGAAACCAAATGGGGTGAAATAGCCGTCCCCGCGTTCAACATGGGCGGCTGGTACGACCTTTACGCGGCACAGACCTTCACCAACTTCAACGGCCTGCGCCTGCACGGTCGCACCGAAGAAGCAAAAAAGAGCAAACTCATCGTCGGCCCCTGGCCACATTCTCTCAGCCTATCGCCGAAAACCGGCGACATTGACTTCGGAGCGCCGTCAATGGTCGATCTGGAAAGCCTCGAACAGCGCTGGTTTGACCACTGGCTCAAGGGTATTGACAACGGCATCGCGGATGAACCGCCTTTGCGTCTCTTCATCATGGGCATCAACCAGTGGCGCGATGAACAGGAATGGCCGCTTGCGAGGACCCAATGGCAAAAATGGCACCTGCACTCGGGCGGCAGTGCCAACACACTACTCGGTAATGGCACGCTCTCCACAGCATCACCGGAGAACGAATCACCTGACCACTACACTTATGACCCGCACTACCCCGTCCCCACGATGGGTGGCAACAACTGTTGCTCCCCCCATATCGTGCCCTGGGGTCCCTATGACCAGCGTCCCGTAGAGATGCGAAGCGACGTACTCTGCTACACCAGCGATCCCCTTGAAACAGCCCTGGAAGTCACGGGTCCCATCAAAGCCGTCATCTACGCCGCTACCGACTGTACAGACACGGACTGGACCGCCAAGCTCGTCGATGTATCGCCTACCGGGTATGCCATGAACCTCTGCGACGGCATTTTGCGCGCGCGCTTTCGGGAAAGCCTCATCAACCCCACCTTGCTCAAACCCGGCAGCGTCTATGCCTATGAGATTGACCTCGGCGTAACTGGAAACGTCTTCAAAAAAGGCCACCGTATCCGTCTCGAAATATCTTCTTCCAATTTCCCCCGGTTCGACCGCAATCTCAATACAGGCGGCTCACTGGGCCGTGATACCGAGATGCGCCAGGCCCATCAGACCGTCTATCACTCAAAAGCATATCCTTCTCACATCACGCTACCCGTCATTCCCGCGGCATAGCAGCGGAGCATAATATGTCAGACTCCCGACCAAATATCCTGCTCATCATGACCGATCAGCAACGCGGCGACTGCATAGGTCTCGACCCGTGCAGTCCATCGTGTCTGCAAACACCCAACCTGGACTGGATTGCCCGCACGGGCACGCACTTTCACCGTGGATACTCCGAATGCCCCAGTTGTATCCCCGCTCGCCGCTGTCTGATGACCGGCACCGCACCCGCTGCAAATGGCGTTGTCGGATTCAAAAGTGCCCAGTGGCATCCGCCTCACACCCTCGCTGGCGAATTGTCCAGAGCGGGGTATCAAACAGAAATGATCGGCAAGCTCCACCTGAACCCCAAACGCAAGCGCTATGGCTTTGATCACATGCAACTTGCCGACGCCACACGGGGCGACCACAACGACTATGTCGAATGGCTACGGCAATATCACAACCGCAATGAAGTACATCCCGGCATGGCCCACGGTATTTCCTCCAATGGATGGATCGGTCGCCCACACCACTTGCCCGAAGAACAGATGCACACCTTCTGGTGTATCGACAGAGCAATGGACTTTCTCCAAAAACGCGATCCCACAGTCCCATTTTTTCTCAATATTTCCCTTATCGACCCCCATCCCCCACTTACCCCTCCAGCCCTCTATTACGACCGCTATATCCAGCGGAACTTACCCGATCCCATTATCGGAGACTGGGCACCTGAATACGATAGACCACAAAAAGGTCTCGATCCCAATGCCTGGCAAATTTGCCTTGACGAACACGACATGCGCTGTTCTCGCGCGGCTTATTACGGCATGATCAACTTTATAGACGACCAGATCGGCCGCCTCATCCAATATACCGGTGGTCTCAACAACTGCCTGACCATCTTCACATCAGACCACGGCGAAATGCTGGGCGACCACAATCTCTTTCGCAAAACCTGGCCCTATGAAGCGTCTGCCCGAATTCCATTCCTCATACGCGCTCCAAAAAACTGGGGATACCCCGAAGAGACCACTTGTAGAAGCCCCGTCGGCATCCAGGACATCATGCCCACCATCCTCGATGCGGCCAGCACCGACATTCCCGATACCTGCACGGGCAAAAGCCTCCTGCCTATCATGCAGGGTAAAACCGATAACGTTCGTGAATTTCTACACGGAGAACACGCCGGCTGCTATGAATACGACCACGGCAACCACTATGTCACGGATGGACACCACAAATACATCTGGTATTCTCAAACGGGTGAAGAACACCTTTTCAACCTGGACGAAGACCCCAATGAAATACGCGATATCGCGCGCAATCCCAACTCTGAAATACAATCCTGGCGAAATCGCCTCATCGAATTCCTCAAAAACCGTCCAGAAGGTTTTACCGATGGCGAGCATTTAATCCCCGGCCAGCCTCACAGAGAACTCCTGCCGGGCTATGCCCCCGAAACAACCTACCCGTATTTATGAGGAACCATCAATCTGTTCATCCCAACCGCCCAACACAACGGGCGGTTTTTTTATATCTTTTGAAGCAACTTCTGTGCATCTTAGCGGTTAAAATAAAAAAACCCTATTCCCCACCCGAGGAGACACCAAATGATATTGCGAATGCTCTTAATTTTCACGTTCGTCGCACCAATAAATGTAGCAGGGGCAAATATCGATTCTTTGCTCATTGCAGCCTCGGATACGACGCGTGCGTTTGATGAACGCGAGTCGCTGTTAAAAGCGGCTGCCAAAAACGATCCATTGGGACGTGCTGCCCACGCGCTGGGTGAATTATATATGTTGCAGGGCAAAAGTCATGTACACAGTGCAGAGCGGTGGTTGAAAAGGGCGATGCAAAAACAACCGAATAATGGAAATATCTTGACCTCACTGGCCGAGTATTACTGGCGCATTGGGCGACGAACAACCGCTATTGTATATGCCAAACGGGGTATTGAACGCGATCCCGACAATATAGGACCATTGTATTGGGCGGCGCGCTTTGAGATGTGGAATATGACGCGATATCTCGATGGCGAGCGCAGAATTGTGAATTACGGTTCGGATTTCAGATATAGGCCAACGGTCAGGACATTGAGCTTGGAAAATTACGGCATTGAAGCGCGCGATGCAGCCATTGGATATTTGACGCTTGCAATTGACAAAGACCCAGACCACTGGCCCTCACACCACTTATTGGGGCTGGTCTATTACGAAGGCCGAATGGGTCGTGAATTGATTCCCCTATTTGAAAATTATGTGCAACGGCATCCCGACAATGCCCATGCACATTTTTTTGTGGGATTGGGTTATCAGGCTGAGGATCGATTGCAGGATGCGTATGCAGCCTATACCAGGGGACTTGCGCGCCTGGCAGAAAAAGAGCAACGCTTTATGATGAGTGTGTTCGTACTCGCCGATCCCGACTCAACTGCGCCAGATTACGCGGCGATTCGCAAATTCTGGACGGGACGCGATCCATTGTACTTGACCGAATACAACGAGCGATTACTCGAACATTGCCGGCGCGTGGCCTATGCCAATTTGCGGTTTGGCGATCCCCTCAAAGGCATTCCCGGATGGACAACGGATAAAGGCCAGGTTTATATCCGCTATGGACATCCACTATCTCTGGTCGCGAGGCCTGCGGAATTTCACACCGGCGTGGATTTACCCGGGTATATGCAGGATTATCTGGCATGGCGGGCGCGGTGGCATATGATGTCACACAATTTGGAACACCGAAAGGAATTGTGGCGATACGAAGGCTTTACCATCATTTTTGAAAATACGGACACGCGCGATCACTGGAATTTTCGCCTGGGTTGGTTGGATTCTGAAATGAATCCCCTGGGCTTTAAGATGTTTGTCGAGCGCAATCCCGATCATTTTCGAGATCCTTACTGGCACGAGCGGTACGACGCGCCACATCAGATAGCGCAGTTTCGCGCAGAAGACGACAAAGCGCGTGTTGAAGTGTATTATGCTCTGGACGCCGATGAGGTTGAAACAAAAGACCTCCGCCCAGGTGTAAAAAGCGTTAATTTGCGCCAGGGCTTGTTCCTTTTTGACGCCCAATGGGACACATTGCGTCGGGATATAGGTCGGGTGCAGCGTATGCCCATCGTGAAATACGACGCACTTGGAACGGGTTATTTGCTGGCGGGTGATCGGCTCAATTTGCAAGCCGGGCGTTATTATCTATCGGCAGAAGTTGAGGATCGCGAAAAAAAATCTGTGGGTACATTTCGAGATACGCTCGATGTACGACAATTTTCAAAAGATCAACTGGACATCAGTGACTTGTTGATCGCGCGGCGTGTGATTGAGCGCGAAGACCGTCCCTTTGGTCGCAATCGCTTTCTCGTATTGTCAAATCCCTTGCGACAATATGAAAACAACGGTCAAGCTGTGGTGTATTTTGAAATTTACAACTTACAGCGCGACAATTTCGGCGCAACCCATTACAAGCTCACCTTTCAAGTGCGGGCACTGAGCGATGCTGGCGATGTAGAGGAGGCGGATTGGATAACAGCCGTGTCTTACGAACAACGCGGCAACAGAGATTGGGAGCCATTGTTTTTAGCATTGGCACTGGAAAAAACCATGCCTGGTCCCAAAGCACTGCGCGTGGTGGTCGAAGATTTGCAAACTCTGGAAACAGCGCGCTCTACAACGCAGTTTCGCGTGATGTGGTAGTCCTATAGACTAAATTGTAATCCAATCTTCACTCTCGCTTAATACGATAGAAACAATGATACCTTATTTTTAAGTATCGTTATTCTGCGTTCCGTTCAGCAAGGAGTTGGGTTATGGTCAACGCCTCATCCAAACAATCAGACACCAGCCTCGAGTATTATCTCAAAGAACTCTCCCATTCTCACCCCCTCTCTGCGGCAGAAGAATTTGACCTCGCCGTCAAAATGAAGCGCGGTGATCTCAAAGCGCGCAATCGCCTGATCAAAGCCAACCTCCGTTTTGTGGTCAACGTGGCTCTGAAATACCGCAATCAAGGCGTGGCCCTGGCCGACCTGATCAGCGCCGGAAATATGGGACTCATCACAGCTACCGAACGCTTTGACGGAACGCGCGGTTTCAAATTTATCTCTTATGCCGTCTGGTGGATTCGTCAGTCTATTTTACAAACGCTCGCCGAACAAGGACGCATGATCCGTTTGCCTATCAACAGACTGGATATGCTGCGTCGGATTAAAAATTTCAGCGACGAGTATCAATCCAATAAAGGCCACATGCCCACAGAGGCAGAAATCGCCAATGAATTTCAAATTACAGAAGACCAGGTCATCGATATGCTGTCTCACAGTCCGATCGTATTTTCTTTGGACAAACCAATTCATGACGAAGATACAACCCTCATCGATTTGATGCCCGACGAAGATCAGGCCCCACCAGATGCTGCAATATTTCACAATGCCCTGAGAGATGAAGTCAACGACCTGCTCCATACCCTGGATAATCGTGAAGCCGACGTTATCCGTCTCTATTTTGGTCTCGATGGCTCCAGTTGGACACTTCAGGCAATAGCCAACAAATATAGCCTCACGCGTGAGCGAGTACGCCAAATTAAAGAAAAAGCCCTGCGCAAATTGCGTCACCCCTCTCGGGGACGCAAACTCATCGCGTATGCAGAAGCGGGCTAACGCATTATCTGATAAAAAATGAAAAAGCCTTTGAAGCGCATATCTTCAGAGGCTTTTTTTTAATATCTAACGCCAAAACTTGATTTGTCTGAGGTTGTTATGTACATTGCTGTACATTTCCTTTTTACCGAGACCCAACAGGAGGCAAGCAATGGACGTTTTGGAAGCTATTCACACGCGGCGCACAATTTTTAAGTTCAAACCGGGTGGTGTGCCCAAAGATGTGATTGAAAAAACTTTTGAGGCCGGTCTTTGGGCACCCAATCACCATTTGACAGAACCGTGGCGATTTGTAGTCCTGGGAGAAGAAACCAAAGAAATACTGGCGCAACGCTACAGCGAAATTCAGGAAGAAAAAGCGGCTGAAGGTGCCAGCGACGAGGCCAGGCGCATATTAAAAGAAGCCGGTTATGCCAAGTTCATGTCAAAGCCCACAATTATTGCAGTGGCCTGTTTGCAAGATGGCGATGAAATCAAGAACAGAGAAGACTATGCAGCCGCGTGTTGCGCCATGCAAAATGTACAGTTGGCTGCTTGGGCAGAAGGGATTGGCATGCAGTGGAGCACGGGGCCGATCACCCTGGAAGAAAACACCTACAAATTGTTGGGTGTAGATACCGAGAATGAATACATCATCGGATTTTTCTATACCGGATATCCCGATGAAATACCAGAACCGAGGCGCAAACCCCTCGAAGAGGTACTGAGTTGGACGGATTGATTCCGCTAACCATGAATGGCTTTGAATTTTTTGTTCTATATCGCCTGCCCTATTTCGCATTGCCTTTCTATCTCATCATGCTTAGCGTGCGAATATGGGTGTGGATGCGGTTTTACAACCCCGCGCTCAAGCTATTACCACGAGCCAGAGGATCTGTATATGGCGTGTGGCAGCGGCAGTATCGCCCAACCATTCACATTTTTCCCGGACCTCGCTCAAAAAGTACAGAATGGAAGCGCGCGATAAAAGGCTTTGTTTTTTTTACTGGTCTCTATAAGCGCGACAAAATACTGTGGCTGGGCTCCTGGTCCCTCCATTTGGGGCTGTTTCTGGTAATTGTTGCCCATGTCCGCGTAATTTTGCCGCTCGACCTGGACCCAATCTGTTTGCGCATCGCATTGATCGGCAGTGGATTGATGACCGTGTCGGGCACTTATTTATTGCTGCGTCGGATAATCGTTCAGCGCGTGCGAGAAATTACAGACTTTCGGGACTATCTGGCGGAGTTCATCCTCCTGTTTTTTTCTGCGACAGCATTTCTCGTCGTATTAGACGGTGGCGTGTCATCCGAAGCCTTGCGCCACTATATGTCTGGCCTATCGACGGGCACAGCGGCAGTTATTAAAGTACAACCCATTTTTGTGTGGCACTTGCTCGCTGCACAACTCCTATTGATTGTGATCCCATTTTCCCATCTGTTGCATCTGGGCGGAATTTTTTTGAGCCGCGAATTTTTGGGCACATCCGATACATTTGCGGGGGAATTTAGATCGGGATTTTCAGGATTAAAGGATGAGCAGGATGAAAAGATGAAAAACTCGTAGGGACGGTGCCTTGTGCCCGCCCATCGCAGGGATTGAACGAATGGAACGCGAAAAAAAGTACATTCCAACAGGCCTGGCTGGCACGTATATGCGGCGCATTGCTGAATCAGACCCATTTGTCCGCGAAATCCAGGATGAACCGTCGGCGTTGCGCCTGTACATGGACACATGTACCAAATGCGGGGTGTGCGCGCAGGAATGTCCGGTGTATTACGGGCAGCCCGATAAGCGCATGCACCCGGTGGAACGCTCCCGACAGGTGATTCGTTTATACAAAAAGTACACGACATTTTGGGGGCGTTTCTGGAACGCCATTTTTCCCAAGCCCGATTTTGAAAATAACGATGCCGAGTTATTTGCCGAGCGCATGTACGAGTGTTTGACGTGCCGGCGATGTGCGGCATTTTGTCCTGTGGGAATTGATCATTCGGTGGTCTCGCGCGTTGGACGCTCGCTTGTCGATTTGATGGGTTTGACGCCGCCATCCCTTGCCCAGGGCACGCACAATTCGTTTGAAACGGGCAATTTGGAAGGCGCATCAGCCGAGGCATTTTTGGATGCGATTCAATTTATCGAAGAAGAACTCAAGGAAGAAACGGGACGGGATATTTCAATTCCCTTAGATCGTGAAGGCGCGGAAATTTTCTTTTTGCCGCCGTCGGGTGATGTGCTGGTTTATGCTGAAAATTTAATGGGAATGGCGAAAATTTTTCACGCCATCGGTGCCGATTGGACGATGAGCTCGCGGGCATTTGATGGATCGAATTTCGGATTTACGACCGGCAATAACTTTTCAATGAAGTACGAGAATAAGCACTACATCGATGCGTGCGAAAATTTGGGATGTAAGATCATGGTGATGGGTGAATGCGGGCATGCGTATCGGGTGATGAAGTTCATGGCTAGCGAAGGGCGCTGGTGGGGCGCATTGCCTTTTGAGATTACCAGTGGCTTTGAATATACGGCACAACTTATTCGCACAGGCAAACTGAAATTGGACCCGGGCAAAAACCCCGATCCTGTGACCTATCACGACGCTTGCCAATTTGCTGCCGGGTGTGGGATTGTCGAGGAACCCAGAGAGATTTTGAAAGCGGCCTGTGCCGATTACCGCGAAATGCCCGATGGCGGGTACACGCAGTGGTGTTGCGGTGGCGGCGGTGGGTTATCGGCACTGCGCTCGGTGCGCGCGTTTCGGATGGAGGTCTCGGGAAAAAAGAAAGCAGAGCAAATGCGCGAGACCGATGCGAAGGTCGTATCGACCTCGTGTTTGCAGTGCCGCACACAACTCAAAGAAATCGCGCGCCATCACAAAATGCCACTAAGTATTACGGGTGTACACGAGTTGATCAACAATGCGATTGTACTGGAATAGCCTATAGCTCATGTCTGATTTAATTTACATGGACAATGCAGCGACGACGTTTCCAAAGCCCCCCAGTGTGCTGGAAGACGCGCTGGCATTTTATCGAAAATACGGGGTAAATCCCGGCCGCAGTGGCACGGATTTGGCGCAAGAGGCCGAGGCTATGGTTGCCGAGGCGCGTGCATCGCTCGCTTCGTTTTTTGGCGCCACGGGCAGTCCCGATCGGCTTGTGTTTACACACAATGCCTCAGATGCGTTGAATATTGCGATTCAGGGCATGTTGAAATCCGGCGATCACGTAATTACAACATGTCTGGATCACAATTCGGTTTTGCGCCCGATTTACCACCTCGCAAAATACGACGGAATTGAAGCAACTTATGTGGGATTTGGAACAAATGGCTTTATCGACCCCGAGGATATTGATAAGGCGATCAAACCCAATACAAAACTCGTAGTAATGACCCATGCATCCAATGTACTGGGCACTGTGCAACCCGTAGCAGCGGTCGGTGCACTCTGCCGCGCACGCGGCGTAATTTTCTGCGTTGATGTGGCGCAAACAGCGGGCATGTTGCCCATTGATATGGAGGCAATGCAGGCCGATATTCTGTGTTTTACCGGACACAAGTCACTCATGGGACCAACGGGTACTGGTGGGATGTACGTGCGCGACGGGGTGACAATTGCACCATTGCGATACGGTGGGACAGGTGTGCGGTCGGAATATCCCGATCACCTGGACGAGTATCCCTGGCGATTGGAATGTGGCACGGGCAATCTAATGGGTATTGCAGGTCTGTTGTACGCGCAGAAATGGATACGACGAAAAGGCGTGAAAAATATTCACGCACGCGAGATGGCTTTGTTCAAACAACTGGTCAATGGCCTGCGCGAAGTTGATGGGACCATTTTGTATTGCGCTGAAAATTTTGATCAACACGTGCCCGTATTGTCGGCCAATATCGAAGGGATGACCGCGAACAATGTGGGCACCTTGCTGGATGTGAAGTTCAATGTGGCAACGCGCACGGGACTGCAATGCGCGCCAAAGGTACATGAAACTCTGGGCACAAAAGCGATGAAAGGTACGGTACGTATTTCGCTGGGTCCTTTCAACACCGAAGCGCAGATTGAAACTGTGATTGAAGGCTTGAGCGATATTTCCCAACGGCACGGGAGAAGCAGTGTACGACTGTTAAAGGGTCAGGTGCGGAATGGCCTATGAAATTGTGACGCTGGGCGGCAAAGAAATTGAAGTGGATGAAGATGGGTTTGTCCAACAGCCCGAGCTTTGGGACGAAGACGTGGCACGCGACCTGGCCCGCCAAGATGGTATTGAGGTGATGAGTGAGGATCACTGGCAGGTGGTGTATTATATCCGCAATTATTGGTTGAAATTTGAAATCGCCCCATTGATCCGCCGCTTGTGCAAGGAAACAGAAAAAGATATCGATACGATTTACGACCTGTTTTCTGCAGGTCCTGCAGATGGCGCGTGTAAAATCGCAGGTTTGCCGACACCTACGGGTTGTACGTGATCATTAAACAAAAAATAAGACAACAAATGAGGCCCAAAATGTCGTCTATAAAGATTGAATGTCCCGCCCACATTCTGGATGCCCTAAAAGAAACTCCTGATGAATTTGCACGGGAAGCACGGATACTCTTGGCAGCAAAGCTATATGAAATTGGTCGCTTATCTTCAGGGCGAGCCGCGGAACTCGCAGGCCTGGGTAGAGTAGCTTTTTTTGATATGTTGAAGTCGTATAAAGTACCGGTCGCAAATTTAACCCGTGAAGAGTTAAAAAAGGACTTTGAGAGTGCCAGGAAGATGCGTGGTTGATACATCTGCACTACAATATCTTTTTCGCATTGGCCAATTGGAGGTTCTTCAGAAACTCTTTGATGAAGTTTTGGTTACCGATGCCGTCGAACAAGAATTGAATCGAGGAAAATCAGAAGGTTATTCGGTTCCAAACATAACAGAATATTCTTGGATCACTATTGAAAAATCTGATAGCCGTTCCATTCCAACTGAGTTACAACTCTTAGGCGATGGTGAGTGTACATCAATTCTATTGGCAAGAGAAATATCCGCTGACCAAATTATCCTGGATGATCTGGATGCACGCTATGCCGCTGAAACACTGGGGCTACACGTTATAGGCACCATTGGTATCTTGATGCGAGCTAAAGAACAGAACTTAATTTTAGCGATTGCCCCCCTGCTTGATCAACTAAATGATGCTGGTATGTGGATATCTATTGAAATTAAACAGTACGCACTTGAACTATCTGGAGAGGAAAATTGAATAATAATTATTTGGATTAAAGACAAATTCTACGATTTTGGGCCGATAAAAATAGCGACCTCATAAATGAGATCGCTATTTTATTTTTTAAAATTTTTACGTATGAACTATTGCCCTGTACGCGCTTGAATATTCGACATATCTTCAATAACCGTGAGCAAGCCCGAATGGTCGAGTTCCCCGCGGCCTTTGACCATTGCGGTCTTAAAAAGCTCAAAAACCTCACTGGTAACGGGCAGGGGCACGTCGAAATCATTGCTCGTTTTCTGGATGATATTGAGGTCTTTGTAGTGCAGGCGAATGCGAAAGCCGGGATCAAAATCCCCGTTGATCATGCGCTCGCCCCGGTTTTCAAGCACACCACAACGGGCGAGACCCCCGCTGAGGACCTGAACGATTTTTATTGGATCAACACCTGCTTTGGTACCCATTGTGAGAGCTTCGGACACGCCGGCAATGGTGACAGCAACCAGAATCTGATTGCACGCTTTCACGGTTTGCCCCGCACCGAGCGGTCCACACAAAATCGCACTTTGGCCCATAACGTCAAAGAGCGGTTTGACCGTGTTGAACGTATCTTCATCGCCACCAACCATAATGGAAAGGGTGGCGTTTTGAGCGCCGATGTCACCGCCGCTGACGGGGGCATCGAGGCTTTGGACGCCTTTTTCCGCGAGCACCTCCCCCACCTGTGTGGTGACACTGGGCGCAATCGTGCTCATATCGACAAAAATCAGCCCCTCGTGCGCGCCTTCAATAATACCCCCTTCGCCCAAAGCAACACTCTCGACATCGGGCGAATCGGGCAACATAGTGATAACGATATCGCTTTGTTCCGCCACCTCTTTACCAGAGAACGCTTCTGCTGCTCCTCTACCTACCAGTTCATCAACCGCATCTCGATTGCGGTTGTGTACGACGAGTTCATATCCAGCATCTATCAAATGACCGGCCATCGGCTTGCCCATGATCCCGAGACCGATAAACCCAATTTTTGGCTTCGACATGTGTTAAATCCCTTTCAATAGATAGTTTCTCTTATCCTGCGACCTGCGATAAAAATAATCGCTTTTGAAAACTTTCTACAACTTCCTCAACTCCGCAACCGAAGGAAAGGCATGGCTCTCCCACACCCTTACGATCACTCCATCCACGATATAAGCCAGTCGTGGGTAACCATGCCCGTGAGTCAAACGCTTGAAATCGGCAAAAGAAATTGTGGCGATAGTAAAACGCGGTCGGAACTGCACTTTGAACTGCGCGGTCACGGGATGATCTTTGGGATACTGGCTCAAAGCAATCAATCTGGGCACTTCTGGATCGGTAGCCCAGATATTGAGCTTGGGCACGGCAGCCTGGCAATAGTAACAATTTGGACTAAACAACTCGATCAGATAGGCTCCCCGGGTCAAATCGATATCCGCATCTAACAGGGATAAACCTTTCAGATAATCACCCACCTGCAAGTCTGAATCAGCTAACCGATCGCGCTCGGGCATATACCTGAACCCCAGCACGGTCAGAGCAACCAATCCGCCGACCAGGACTACCCCTCTCCCCCATGCCCACAGCGCAACAGACCGCCGACGCAGGCCCCACCAGGAAAAGACCAACAACCCCAGCATGAGAAAATTTTCCACCATCGCCTCAGTCGGCGACCGATCCACCAGAGTGCCAAAACACCCGCAACTCTCCCCCATTCCCCGATGCCATGCATGAGCGGTAATCGCGAGAAAAAAAACCATCATCACCACACCTATAGGCAAAACGAGACGCGGCTTCCAATCGACCAGAAGCGCGAGCCCCACCAGGCATTCCAGTGGACCGAGCAACAGAGCCAATTTGGCGACCATTTCCACTGTCTCGCGCCCAACAAAAATTTGGGCAGGCATCATAGCTTCCCAAAAAAAGAGCACGGGATCCCATATCTTAGTCAAGCCAGCCACCAGAAAAACCACACCCATAATCCGCTGACTTACCCACAGACTCTTTTCTAATCCACTCATAGCTATATCCTCTTTCAGTCAACAAACAAAGGCTGATCGGATCGCGGTACAATACCCGCTTCTTCTGCACGCGCAAAAAGATCGGCCAGTGCAGCCTCGCCATCTGCGCCGTAATCCAACGTGTAATTATTGACGTAGAGATCGATGTGCTGCTGCATCACGGCTTCGTCCATCTCCTGTGCGTGCTCGCGAATATAATTTTTAACTGTATCGGGGTTCGAATATGCATATTCCACACTCGCACAAAGAGATACATCAATCTTTTGAATCATTTCTACGCCGAGATCGCGTCGGACGAGAATACCCCCGAGCGGAATGGGATGTCCCGTAGATGCCTCCCACCATTCGCCGAGATCTATGACTTTGTGCAAACCGTAATCGGGATAGGTAAATCGCGATTCGTGGATGATCACGCCGGCATCAACATCACCTCTTTGCGTGGCCTCCATAATCTCGTGAAAAGGCATTGCGACGAGATTGTCAAGCCCGGGATTAAAGAGACGCAGCAAGAGCGCGGCCGTAGTGAGCTTCCCTGGAATAGCGATGCGTTTGCCCAACAGATTGCGCGGATCAAGGGCATCAGACGCAATAACGAGCGGGCCACATCCGCGCCCCAATGCCCCCCCCGAATGCAGCAGGCAATAGCGATCGCGCATAAATGCAAGCGCGTGGAATGATATTTTGGTCATATCCAATTTACCTGCCATAGCCATGCGATTCAGGGTCTCGATATCTTCGAGAACCTCGCGGCATCTGGGCGCGCCGTCAATTTTTCCGTGGACCAGACCGTAGAAAATATACGTGTCATTGGGACACGGGGAATAACCGAGAGAAATATGGGACATTGTGAACCTCGCGTCATAGCACTTCGACGAATTTTCGCGCTGAAATTTGTGCACGCTGAACAGCGCGTGGAATATCCCAAGCACCTTTATTGCGGTCTTCCACGCGGTTACTAATAGCGCGCAATTCGAGAAATGGAACCGCATAAAGCGTGCAGACATGCGCCGCGGCTGCGCCCTCCATATTTTCGCATATCGCACTGAAACGCCCTGCCAATTCATTCCCAATATCTTCGCGCCCCGTACATTGTTGCACCGTAACAAAAGGACCTTGCACAACGCATTCCCCCGATTGTTCGAGTATGTGTTGTGCCCTGGCGACAAGCGCGGGATCGAGAGGATATGTATTGTAATAATCGCGATTGGTCGATAGGACGGGAATACCGATCTCATCGGCAGGAAACCAGCCAGCAGGTGTAATGACGCCTAAATCGCCATAATTTTCTTCGGTCGCAAGTGCGAGATCGCCCTTGTCCAGGCCACTGCCGAGATAAGCACCACCAATGCCGATTTGCAAGACGAGTTCGGGATCAATTTCCTGGAGTGCAACAGTGAGTGCCTGCGCCGTATTGACCGCGCCAATACCCGTTTCAACAAGGACAACGGGCTTGATGCCAATTACACCGCGAACCCAGACGCGATGTCCCCTGCGCTGTATTGTCGCCTGTTGAAGGTTATCGCGCAAACGCTGTTGCTCATAAGCCGTGGCTGTCAGAATGAGCAGAGGATCGGGCATGGTCGAGTACCTAAAAAGAAAAGGGTATCTTCAGAGGCACGGTTCGCCGTGCAGGTTCGTACCATCCCTGAGGTGCAAAATGGTCGGAATGCAAATAGCATTTTACATCTACCTGGTCACACCCTTCGGTAAAGGTCAAAATCCGACTCATCGGCACGTTCTTTTGCCCGTGAAATTTTGAAATCGCAGCGACGTTAATAAATGTCGCGCCCCACTTCTGTTCCACATGCGAACGCCCGCCCGTCGTATCTTCGGGATTTGTATGCGTGTGCCCGCCCAGCCAGATATCACAAACACCGGGATTATCTGCCAGAAAACCTTCAAATTGTCCGCTATCTGGTTTGCCACCCACCCAGTAGAGATACGACGCCCCAATAGGCGCGCCATCGTCAAAACGACCGTGATAGCCCTCATCTACCCCCACCCAATCGAACGAAGCAACCGTCGTCTCTTTTAACATGTGGTGATGTGCGGAAATGATAATTTTATCCCGATGAGAAAGCACCATATCGCGCCACCATTCAAATGTCTCCTGCGTGACTGCGCCTGCGGGATAACCGCCCCTTTTTCCGCGTCCCACAGGCGGCCCACCGTCATTGCGGTCACCCATACACAGGAACAGGATATTGCCCACCTGAAAAGAATACCGATCCCACTGTCCGGTTACGGGATACGGTCGCTGGTCCGCATAAACACCTGAATATTCGGAGTTCACACCCATCGGATCCACCCACTCTTGAAACCACCACTGCGTCT
>JAPPAB010000180.1 GCA_026705765.1 Gemmatimonadota bacterium | reverse complement strand
GTTGCTGTTGCCTGCTCAGGATACGAGTGCTATTGCATCAGAGGTGAAAGAGACGATTCCAGATGATGCTAAACGCAAAGCGGTTCTGGTGATCAGTATGTTGATAGGGTCGCCGGTGTTTCAATACCGATAAACTGGTGGATGGGATACCCAGGGGACATTTTTAGATTTTTTCAAGGAGGTTTGCAATGATATTTCGTTTTTCACTTATTGTTTTGTGCTGTGGTGCATTGCTTGCAGGTGCTTCGGCGGATGCCGGGTTGCAATTGCCCTATAAGAAAGAAGGGTTGAGCAAGGAGCAGGCTGCGGCGTATCTTTTGGAGCGTTTTGCTTTTGGTGCGCGGCCCGGTGAAGTGGAAAAGGTGGCGAAGGTGGGTCCCGAGAAGTGGCTGGCTCAACAGTTGAAGGGCAATTTGCCAGATGCTGATTTGGACAAGCGATTGGAAGCATTTCCGGCGTTGAAAATGACGCAGTTACAAATAGCCGAGATCTATATGCCAGATGGTCAACTTCGCAATCAGATGAAAAGAGAAGGGGTGATGGACCCGGCGACGACGCCTCGCAAAGAGATGCAGGAAAAGATGAAAGCGTATCGCGAGAAGCATGGGTTGCGTCCCTATGGCGCGCTTTTTAATCAGGAGCTTCGGAGTCAGAAGGTGATGCGGGCGGTGTATAGCGAGAATCAACTCGCCGAGGTGCTGACGGATTTCTGGTTCAATCACTTCAATGTGACCACGCGCGACGGGGGCGCGCGCAGTCGCGTGCTTACCTATGAGCGCGATGCGATTCGTCCCAATGTGTTGGGCAAGTTCCGCGTGATTTTGGGCGCGACGGCGAAGCATCCTGCGATGTTGCATTATCTGGATAATGCCCAGTCGCGTATGGCGACGCCACAGCAGCAGAATCAGGCAAAGCCTGAGCCAAAGAAGGAGATGGCATCAGGTGAGATGGGTATGGATGGTGGTATGGATGGCGGGATGATGGGTGGCGAGATGATGGGTGGTGAGATGGCGAAGGCTCCGCCGAAGGCTGTTGCGAAGCCGAAGACGCCTCCAAGACGCAAGTATGGTTTGAATGAGAATTATGCGCGCGAGTTGATGGAGTTGCACACGTTGGGCGTGGATGGTGGATACTCGCAGCAGGATGTTACGGAGGTCGCGCGTGTGTTGACGGGTTGGACTGCGATGCCTTATGGCAATGGGCGCAAGAATACCGATAGGGCAATTGCCAATGGCAATAAGAATCTCGTTCGCCAGGGTGAATTTCTATTCCGCAATGCCTGGCACGATAAAAAGGCCAAGGTGGTGTTGGGTGAGAAGTTCTCTGCAGGTGGCGGCATAGAAGAGGGCGAGCGCGTTCTGGATATGCTGTCTAAGCACCCTTCAACCGCACATTTTATTTCTACAAAGTTGGCGCGTCGGTTTGTGAACGACAGTCCTCCCGAGGCGCTGGTTGAGCGGATGGCGAAGACATTTCGCAAGACGGATGGGGATATCGCTGCTGTGATGGCTACGCTGGCGCAGTCGCGTGAGTTTTGGGCAGAGGCGAAGAAGCGGAGCAAGATGAAGTCGCCGTTAGAACTGGTGGTGAGTTCTCTTCGCGCATTGGAAGCCGATGTGAAGAATCCACAGCCGATGATGGGCTGGTTTTACCGCATGGGTGAGCCGTTGTATGGTTATGAGCCGCCTACGGGTTTTCCGGATTATGCCGAGTCGTGGGCAAATTCGGGCACGCTGATTGCGCGCATGAATTTCGGTGTGCGTCTGGCTACGGGCAGAATTAGAGGAATTGTACTGAAGCAGTTGCCCAGGGAGAGCGAGCACTCGCCCACAACGGAGCAAGCGTTGGCGATGTATAGCAAGTTGCTGTTGCCTGCTCAGGATACGAGTGCTATTGCGTCAGAGGTCAAAAAGATGGTTCCCGCAGATGCTCAGCGCAAAGATATGCAGGTGGTGAGTATATTGATCGGGTCACCGGAGTTTCAATACCGGTAGATAGATGTGCTGGTTGTAAGTGAAAAAACTCGGGTGCCTAAGGGTACCCGAGTTTTTTGCGTTTGCAGGGTCCTAAATCGGTTGCGCTATTTGTGCTGCGGTATTTGATTATTCGTATTCGCATCAGTAGCGGCTCGATAGATCTGGAACGGTGAATTCAAAGCGTTCCTGGGCGTCTGAAAGCCGTTTTTGCATGTCGGCTACGCGATGGGCATAAGAGGGGTCGGCGATGGCGTTGGTGTATTCGTCGGGGTCGTTGACGAGGTCGTAATATTCGTCGCCTTCGCCTTCGCGGATGTAGTGGATGAGTTTTTCGGTTTGGGTTCTCAAGCAGACCATTGTTGGAAAATACGGATAGGGCGGGTCTTCGAAGTATTCGAAGAAGAGGTCTTCTCGAGGTATTTCGCCTGTGTCGGTCAGAAGTGGCCGCAGGGAGTGGCCGTGGTAGTGATCGGGTACACCGAGACCAGATACGTCCATGATGGTTGCCGGGATGTCGAGGCTGATTACGTCGGTGTGTTCTACGCGCCCGGGGTTGGCGATGAGGTCGGGATAGCGCATGAGATAGGGCACGCGGATGGATGGGTCATACATCCAGCGTTTGTCGCCGAGGCCAAATTCACCGTGGAAGTAGCCGTGGTCGCTGGTGTGTACGACGAGTGTGTTGTTGGTTTGTCCAATGGCGTCAATTTTGTCGAGTACTCGGCCCAGGGCATCATCGACGCCGCGCACGGTGCGCACGTAGTTGCGCATGAAGGTGTCGTAGCGTTCGTTGTCTTCGAAGTTGTAAGGACGTTCGCGAAGGGTTCTGGCTTTGCCATCGCGAGACGCGCCCAGGGCGTTGGGTTTGGGTAGTTCGTCATCGGAATAGGCATGGGCATGACGCGGCGGTGGGGTGAAGGGTCCGTGAGGGGCTTTGTACCACAGGCAGATTGCCCAGGGGCGGTCGTCGTTTTGGTCGAGAAATTGTTCGACGTAGTCGGCGAGGAGGTCGGTGTTGTATCCCTGGTGTTTGACTTGTTCTCCGTCGATGATAAAGATGGGGTCTTCGTAGTCTCCCTGACCGCGAAAACTGACCCAGCGCTCAAAGCCGGGTTTGGGGTCGCCGCCGGGCAGGTCAATGCCTTCGGTTCCGTAGTGTATTTTCCCAAAGAAGCCCGTGCGATATCCCGCTTTTTGCAATTGTTCGGGCCATGTTACGAGGTCGGGGCGAATCGGTGCGCGGTTGTGCGCTGCCCGGTGGGTGTGAGGATAAACACCGGAAAGATGGCTGGCTCGGCTGGGCGCGCAAAGGGGTATGGCGGTGAAGCCATTGGCAAAGCGGATGCCTTCACGGGCGAGGCGGTCCATAGCAGGTGTGTTGATGAAGGGATGTCCCGCACATCCCATGCAGTCGTGTCGCTGGTCGTCGCACATGGAAAAGAGGATGTTGGGTTGTCTGGTCATTGTGAGTCTCCGGAAGGGGTTGGTATGTCACTTTTAACAGCTAAAGATAAAACTTTTTTTGTGGAAAATGGCTATCTCATTCGGCACGATATGTTGAGTGAGGGTCAGATTCAAGGGGCGGTCGATACGCTTTGGCGTTATATTGAAGCAGATCGCGATGATCCGCAGACCTGGGTGGATGCTGGGCCGCGGAGTCCAGATTGTTGGGATCATCCCGCGATTCGCGCAACGCTTTACGAAACGGATTTGTTTGCGATGTGCAGAGAATTGGCAGGCGATTTGAGCGATGATGCAGATCCTTCGACGATTCTGGTGTATCCGAGTGGCAGCGATGAGTGGGCGATCAAGTTGCCACATCTGGATGGATATAACAAGAGCGAGCAAGCAACCGTGGGGTTTACGATTGGTGTGACGGTTTATCTGAGTGATGTGGCGCCCCGTGGCGGAGGTTTTACACTGTGGCCCGGTAGTCATAAGACTGTGGCAGAGTTTTTCAAGTCGCATTCCCTGCTGGGTTTCAATATGCATCATCCCGGCGGTATTGTCGAGCGGGATATGACCCGCATTTTTGATCTGAATGAACCTGTTGAGTTGGTCGGACGAGCCGGGACTGCGTGTATCTGGCACGGGTATATGGTTCACAGCGGTACGTCGAATTGCAGCGATCAGATACGGATGGCTCTGGTGAGTCGCATTAGCACAAAAAATTGGGATCTGTTGCAGTTTGAGACGCCGGATGATATGTGGGAATATTGGGAAGTGTGAAGTGTGAAGGAGGATGTCATGGATTTTGTAAAATTGAGCGATGAACAGCGGGATTTTTTTGATGCGGAGGGGTATCTGGTGGTGGAGGGTGTTCTGGGGGCTGAGGAGATTGTGCGGTTGACGGATGCGTGTGATGCGATGATGGCGTCTTATAATGATAAGGGGAGGGCGTATAAGCAGTTTCGAGATGGGATAGTGGAGGAGCCTGTATTTCGCTCTTTGATTGCGCATTCGGGGACGGTGCCTCTGGTGATTCAACTTTTGAGTCCGGATATTCATTTGCAGAATACGGCGATTATTTACAAGGACCCAGAGGATGCCGAGACGACGGAGCCGATGCGTTCCTGGCATCGAGATATTGGGATTACGCAGGAGATCGGGCATGCGTATCAGCCTCGTGTTGGGATTAAGGTGTGTTATTGTTTGACGGATTTCCCGGGACCGGATTCGGGGATTACGCGGTTTGCGAGGAGAAGCCATGTGCTCAATGAACCGCTGGGTATTCCGAGAGGCGAGGTCGATCCGCCCGAGGTGGTGCAGCCGGTGTGTAAGGCGGGGGATGCGCTGTTTTTTGAAAATCGCATTTTTCACACCAAGTCGCCAAATTTGAGCCATCGCACGTCCAGGGTGGTTATTTTTGGGTATAGTTATAAGTGGATTCGGAATGGTTTTTATCTGGAGAATTTAGATGATGACGTGATCGCAGATTTGAGCGATATTGAGAAACAGCTTCTGGATGTGCCGTTGAGTGAGAATCCCAACTTGAGCGCGAGGCCAAATACTTATCCGCTCACTGATTGGGCAGAGGAACACGGGGTGACGCCGGAGCAGGTTCCGTGGACGGTTGAGGTTTAGGGATAGGAGGAAGTAATGCGCGTTGGGAGATGGATTTTATGCTGCATTTTGTTTGGGACAACAGGTGTATGTGCTCAGGAGGCGGAGAGAAAAGGGACGCCGCCCACGCTTGAGAATGTAGCGTATGGACCTTATGAGCGCAATGTGCTGGATTTTTGGAGGGCAGAGTCGGATGTACCAGCACCTGTTTTGATTTTTATTCACGGGGGCGGGTTTGTCAATGGCGACAAAAGGAGTGTTCGCGGCAATGTGATTGTTGAGACTTGTTTGGAAAAGGGCGTTTCGTTTGCGGCGATTAATTACAGGTTTAGAAATACTGCGCCCATACAGGATATTTTGCGCGATGCAGCGCGTGCGGTGCAGTTTATCAGATACAATGCCGAGGCGTGGCACGTCGATCCCAAACGCATCGCTTCTTATGGCGGCTCTGCTGGTGCGGGAACTTCAATTTGGCTGGCTTTTCACGATGATCTGGCCGATCCCGATAGTGAAGATCCCGTGCTTCGCCAGTCTTCGCGCATTGTGGCGGCGGGGTCTCGCAATGGCCAGTTTTCCTATGATATATTTCAGTGGGAATCTGTACTCGGTTTGCCTGCTGAGAATTTTTATTCCAGGGATGTCTCGTTTTACGGCCTGGCTACGTTTGATGAAGCGGAGACCGAAAAGGGCAAGCAGATTCGGGCGGATGTGGATATGCGCGGGTTGATTACAAAAGACGATCCACCTGTGTTTTTGTTTTGTAGTCAAAGGGGTGGGGTGCCCCAAAATCGCGGTCATTATGTTCATCATCCCAAACATGCAATTGCGATCAAAGAACGGTGCGATGAAGCGGGTGTTGAGGTGGAGATGTATTTGCCGAAGATGGGGTCGCCACCGCCGGGGAATGTGAATCAGGCGATGCTGGCGTTCTTTTTTAAGCATTTGAAGGTAGAGTAAAGGAGGTTGTTGTGGCGTTCAAGGTATTGACAGACGCGCAGGCAGCGCATTTTGTGGAGAAGGGATATGTGAAGATAGAGGAGTGTTTTGAGAAGGCGGAGATTCAGGATTGGCTCGATCTGGCATATCTGCGTTTGGGATATGACAGGGATGATCCTACGACCTGGGTGGAGGATCGCATTCACATGCCGTCGATGAATCGGCGGGCAGTTGCCGATCTCGCGCCAAAAGCATGGGATGGAATATGCGATGTGATGGGCGGGGCAGAGCGCATTGACGGTGAGCCTTCGTGGGGAGATGGGTTTATTATTAATTTTAACAAAGATGCCGATGATCCCTATGTCCCGTCGGCAAAGCATAGGGGATGGCACAAGGATGGCAATTTTTTTCGGCATTTTTTGGATAGTCCAGAGCAGGGTTTGTTGACGGTGGTGGTTTGGGATGATGTGTTGCCCAATAGCGGGGGTACGTATCTCGCGCCGGATTCGGTTCCAAAGGTTGCGCGGTTTTTGTACGATCATCCCGAAGGGCTGGAACCGGGTTCGTTTGGGAAGATGATTGAGGGATGTGAGGCGTTTGTCGAATCGACGGGTAATGCGGGTGATGTGTATCTGATTCATCCGTATATGTTGCATTCTGCTGCGCCAAATCCTTCGGGGCGTCCGCGGTTTATTACGAATCCGCCAGTTGCGTTTAAAGAGCCTATGAATTTCAATCGCGAGGATTCCGATGATTTTTCATTGGTGGAGAGGGTGGTGCTGAGGGCACTGGGTGTCGAGCGATTGGATTATCGCATTACGGGCAAGCGAGAGCGGTATTATACGGAGTTCCGCCGCGAGCGAGAGCGCATGCTGGTGGAGCAAAAGGCGCGTTTGGCGGAACTGGAAAAGGAGGTTGTATGAGTTGATGCGCAGGTGTGGTATTCTGGTGATGGAATCGGGAAAGGGGTTTTCCACTCACACGGAGTTTTGAAAAGAGGAGCGTGTTGTTATGGATGCGAGATGTCTGGATTATTGCGTGACCGAAGAGGAGCGGTTGAAGTTTGAACGCGATGGGTTTTTTATTCTCGAGAGCGTGTTGCCAGAGGATCTGGTGGATGAACTGGTGCCGGTTGTAGATCGCGTGGATGGCGCATATCGAGAGCGAGAGGGCATGGGGCCAGATCAGCGGTCGAATATGCTGGATTTTATCGGGCAGGATGATTTGTTTTTGGAGTTGCTCGATTGGTATAAGACTTTTCCAAAGGTATGGGGGTTGCTGAATTGGAATATTCAGCTTTACCATTCTCACATGATTGTGACGCCTCCTGTTGGTTCTGGAAAGTCGCTTGAGAAGGATGGTCCAGGGCTTGGATTTCACCAGGATAGCGGGCGTCTCAATCTCGATATTGAGACGAATCCGCGTCCGAGGATTTCGCTGAAGGTGGCGTTCTTTTTAACGGATGCATCAGAGCCTGGTCGAGGGAATTTTGTTGTGGTTCCCGGTTCGCATCTGGGCAATGTGTTTCCGGGCGAAAGTCGCTCAGAAATGCCCGAGGGCGGTATGCAGGTGTGTGTGCCGAAAGGTAGTGCGGTTGTTTTTGATCGGCGTATCTGGCATTCGAGCAGTACCAATTATTGGAATTCACCCAGGCGTACGCTGTTTTACGGTTATAGCTACCGCTGGTTGCGGCCCCGCGACAATATGACGGTGGATCATTTTATGGAGCGTAGCGATCCCATTCGCAGGCAGTTGCTGGGGGCGAGTCCTTCGGGTGGTTTTGGATATACGTCACCCAAACCCGAGGATGTGCCTTTGAAGGCGTGGATTGAAGAGCATTTGGGTGAGAAAGCCGTGGCGGCGTAGGGTTAGTGTGAAAAGAGGGAGCGTATCATGGGGTTGCTTACTCATGATGAGAAGCTGTTTTTTAAAGATAATGGGTATCTGGTTAAGCGAGATGTTTTGCCCAGCGCATTGTTAGAACGCGCTGTGGATGGTCTGTGGCACGGTGTCTGGGCAGATCGTAGCGATCCTCAGACGTGGGTGAATGCGGAGCCGAAGAAGCCCGAGAGTAGTGACCCGACGTTGCACCGGTCTATTGTGTATGATTACGGTGTGTTTGATATGGCAGAAGAGATGGCGGGCAAGGGGCGGCTGACCGAGTGGGCTGAGCCGACGCCGTTGTTCCGCTATCCCACGGGTACAGATAAATGGTCAAAGCCTTCGGGCGGGCATGTGGATGGCTATGGGCAAAAGGATTTGACGGTGGCTGGTTTTACCATTGCTGCGACTGTGTATCTCTGTGATATCAAGCTCCGCTCGGGCGGGTTTTGCGTGTGGCCGGGCACGCATGCAAAGATGGCGGATTATTTCAGGTCGCATTCTTTGCTGAGTGTGAATCGCCAGTTTTTAGATCCCAATGAGCCACCCAATCAGATTCACATGGGGACGATTATTGATTTGCCCGATCCAATGGAGATTACAGGTCCCGCAGGTACGGTGATTTTCTGGCACGGCTTGATGGTTCACAGCGCGAGTAAGAATTGCAGTCGCAATATCCGCATGGGATTGTTTACGAGGTTTAAGTGGAAGAATTGGAATGAGTTGCAGTTCGAGACGCCAGATGATATGTGGGAGTATTGGGAGGGATTAAATGGCAGATAGGCCTAATATCATTTTTATTTTGACCGATCAACACCGGCTGTCGGGCGTGGGTGCTTATGGCGATACGCCTTGTCGCACGCCGAATATTGATCGTCTCGCGGCAGAGGGTGTGTTGTTTGAGAATGCTTATACGGTTTATCCGGTGTGTAGTCCGGCGCGAGGTACGCTGCAAACGGGCGTGTACCCGCATACCCATGGCATTACGTCAAATATCCACGAGGTGGGGTGTAGTGTTCACGAGTTGGAGGACCGGCCCGAACTTTTGTCGCGGCGTTTGCAAGCGGTGGGGTATGGGACGGGATATACGGGGAAGTGGCATCTCGGTTCTGAGAAGACACAGACATTTCAGGGGTCGAACAGGCCATCTTCGCCTTCGCGTATAGGGTATGAAGGGCAGGATTTTGCCGGGCACGGCGGGGCTGGTTCGAGTTATTCGGATTATCGGGCATGGGCGCGGGCAAAGGGTTATGAGCCGGGCGTGAAGCCCTGGGCTGAGGCGACTACGATGGTCCGCAATGGGGTAGGTGAGTTGACTGTGCCAACTGAGGCGACGGTGCCAGCTTATCTGGTGGATAATGTGATTGAGATGAGCAGGTCGTTTCGGGAGCGCGATTTGCCGTATTTTATCAGTTTGAATTTCTGGGGACCACACGGGCCGTATCACGCGACGGGAGAGTTTGTGGATTGGTATCGGGATGTGGAGATTCCGCCGTGGGGAAATTACGAGTGGCCCTCGCGGGAGATTCCCGGTCCGCATCATTTGAAGATTCACTGGGATAAGGAAAATTTGACGTGGGAAGATTGGGCGATGGCGGTGCGCTATTATTATGCGCGGGTGTCGATGATTGATAGCCAGATTGGTCGGCTGTACGATTATTTGAAGGCGAGTGGAGAATTGGATAATACGGTTCTGATTTTTACGGCGGATCACGGCGAGACGCTGGGCAGTCACGGGGGGTTGCTGGATAAAGGGTGGCATCATTTTGAAGAGACGCATCATGTTCCAATGATTATCCGGCTGCCAGATGGTTCGCATGCGGGAGAGCGCGTTTCGGAGTTTGCTTCTCTGGCGGATATGTATCCCACGATTTTGGATCTGGCTGGTGGATCTTATGATGGGGATGCGATTCACGGTGCGTCGCTGTTGCCGCTTGTTCGCGGTGAGGCGACGGAGTGGCGCGATGCTGTGGTGACGGAGTTTTTGGGTTTGGGCAATGTGGCTACGTCGATGAAGATGTTGCGTATGGGGGATTTGAAATACGGGTGCAATTTGACGGGGCAGGACGAGTTGTACGATCTGAAGAACGATCCTCATGAGATGAATAATGTGATTGATGATCCGGATTATGCCGATGATGTGGCGCGATTGAAGGCGCGGTTGCAGCAGTGGATGATGGAGACCAATGATCCGGCTTTGCGGATGTATCGCTGGCGCGAGCGCGAGGCGATTGGATAGGGTGTTCTGCGAGGAGGTGTTATGGGGAACAAAAAGGATTGGCGAAATCAGGGAGTGCGGGTGGTGACAGGCGATCAGTTGGATTTTAATACACCGCAGACGCCAGGGATGACGCGGGCAGCGGCGATTAATCGGGCGAGTGCGGGGGCCGAGAAGTTGTGGGCGGGTACGGTTGAGATTCATCCGAATGCAAAGACTGGCGCGCATCATCATGGGGCGCTGGAGAGTGTGATTTATGTGGTGCGCGGCAGGGCGCGTATGCGATGGGGCGATCAGTTGGAGTATGTAGCAGAAGCGGGTCCGGGTGATTTTATCTATGTGCCGCCTTATGTGCCCCATCAGGAGATCAATGCCAGCGAAGATGAGCCTCTGGAGTGCGTGCTGGTGCGCAGCGATCAGGAGCCTGTGGTGGTGAATCTGGATATTCCGGTTGTTGAAGAGCCTGAGGAAGTGTATTGGGTAGATCCGATCCATTCGGATCCGAGAGATGATTAACATTTAGCATTTGAAGAGGTGAGATGGTGAAACGAAAATTGGGATATGTGGGGCTGGGGATGATGGGTGGTGGGATGGCGAGTCATTTGGTTGCGAGTGGTTATGATGTCGCGGTTCACGATTTGCGCGATGAAGCGGTGCAGGTTTTGCAGGAGAAGGGGGCAACGGGGGTGAATACACCCCGGGCGGTTGCCGAGCGGTCGGAGGTTGTTATTTCTTCATTGCCGACGCCGCAGGCTGTTGAGCAGGTCGCTTTGGGACCAGATGGTATTGTTTCCGGATTGTCGGCGGGTCAGGTTTATATCGATATGAGTTCGATTGATCCGGATACGACGCGCAGGGTTGGCAGGGCTATAGCGGAAAAGGGCGGGTATATGCTGGATGTGCCTGTGGGCAAGGGGCCGGCAGATGCGGCACGGGGTGGATTGACGCTGATGATTGGCGGCGATGCCGATGTGGTGGCGTCTGTGCAAGATGTGCTGGATACATTGGGCGACGAGCAGTTTTATTGTGGCGAGTTGGGCATGGGGGTGACGACTAAGCTGGTCAATAATCTGGTGTCGTGTTCGGTTGCTACGCTGTTGGGTGAGGCTTTTGCGATGGGTGCTGCCGCGGGATTGGATGTGGGTGTGTTGTGGGATGTGATGTCGAATACGGCTGCAAATTCGTCGCATTTGCAGGGGAGTTTCAAGCGCCGCGCCCTGGTGCGAAATTTTGATCCCTATTTTAAGCTGAGATTGTCGCACAAGGATCTCGGGTTGGCTGCACAGATGGCCGCTTCACTGGGGGCGACAAATTTGATGGGCGCGGCGGCGTATCAGATTCAGACTATAGCGATGGGGATGGGGTTGGGCGATGAAGATCAGACAGCGTCGATTAAGGTGGCGGAGAAGACTGCGGGGGCTGAAGTGAGAAGTGTGAAGTGAGAAGTGTGAAGGTGCGGGGAGTACTTCAAAGAAAAGGAGAACAAAGATGCCAGTTTTGAGCGAGAAGGATTGGGATTTTTGGCGGGAGAATGGGTATGTGGTGGTACACAATGCGGTGCCGCAGGAAAATTTGGATGCGATGGTGGATACGGTCTGGACATTTTTGGAGATGGATCGCGATAATCCGGAGGATTGGTACAAGTACAAACCCTATACGCGCGGGAATCCGTGTTCGATGATTGCGGCATCGGGGATGGTGGAGATTTACCAGCATCAGGCGTTGTGGGATAACCGGCAGTATCCCCGCTTGCATCAGGCGTTTTCCGAAATTTGGGGTACGGAGAAGTTGTGGGTGTCCCTGGATCGCGCGAATATGAAGCCGCCTTCGCGGGCGGATAAACCCGATTGGCAAAATGAGGGCATGATTCACTGGGATACGGATACGTCTGTGCCCAAAGTGCCTTTTGGGGTGCAGGGGGTGTTGTATTTGACGGATACTTCGGAGGATCAGGGCGGGTTTCAGTGTGTGCCTGGGTTTAATAATATTTTTGAGGAGTGGGTCAAGACGCAGCCAGAGGATCGCGATCCCAGGCGGCCCAATCTGGATGATCTGGAAGTGAAGTCGATTCCGGGCAAGGCGGGTGATCTTTTGATCTGGCATCGGTTGCTGGCACACGGCAATGGGCACAATCGGTCGGATAGGCCCCGTTTGGCGCAGTATATTACAATGTCGCCAGCAGAGGGCCGAGGAGAGGCAGAGCGGGATGAGCGCATTCAGGCATGGCGAGCGTGCAGGCCCACGCCCCGCTGGCCGGGTGATCCGAGGGATTGGGAACACAAAACGCAGGAGCCGGCGAAGTTGACGGAATTGGGGAAGAAGTTGTTGGGTTTGACGTCGTGGAATTGAATGGCTAATGGAGGAATCCCATGGGTGTTTTAACGGAATCGCAACGCGCGCTATACGAAAGAGAAGGGTATCTTCTGGCGTCGGGTTTGATTCCAGAGGATGTGGCAGAACGAGCAGAAGCGGCGATGTGGCGGATTATGGGTATGGCGCCAGATGAGCCAGAGACCTGGCATCGAAAACCCGAAGGTGTTGCTGATTTTCAGGCCGCGCGGGGATTGTCGGTGTTTAACGGTCTTCGCGATCGGGATTTGATGGCCTGTGCAACGCCGCAGTATTTGAAGGCGACGGCTGAGTTGATCGGCGAAGATGACGTGCATCCACCTGAAGCGGTTCACACGCAGAATAAAGTTCCCGTCAATGGGGAGTGGTCTTTGCCCAGGGCGCACGTTGATGGCATTCCCAGAGAACACATGCACGAGACGTTTCCTGGTCCTTATCGCATTGCGAGTCTGGTGTTTTTGAGCGATGTGAAACACAAGGGGGGTGGGACGGCGATTTTTCCGGGATCGCATCGCAAGATTCTCGCGCTTGCAGAGTCGGATCGAGAAAAGTACAAATACCTGTTTGACCTGAATCGGGATATTCCCAGGTTGGATTTGGGTGATCCGATTGAGTTGACGCCAAAACGCGGGGATGTGTTATTTTTTACGTATTTGTTCGGTCACAATGGCACGGCAAATGTGGGTGGGCGTCCGCGCTGGATGATGCGGTATTTTTGCTCTTGCCAGGGATGTCAGACCCGCTGGAAGAAGACGGAAGATTGGGGTCTGTGGTCACCGTGAGGAGTGTGTGATGGAATTGACAAAATCGCAGAAGTTGGAGTTTTACAGAGAAGGGTTTTTGAAAATTGAAGGTGCTGTGCCGCGCGTGATGGTGGAGGCGGCACGGCAGGCGATTAATGCGGAGATTGGGAAAGGTGACAGGCGTTCTTTTGGGGATATTCGCGCGATGCCGGTGATTACGGATCTGTTTAATGAGACGCCGGTGTTTCCATTGCTCGAATCGGCTTTGGGCAAGGGGAATTTGCAACGCCAGGTCCATGGTGCTGTAAAGCTGAATTTTCCCGCGCCGGTTGGGACGCCGCAACGGGATCCCCAACTCGCGACTGCGGGTCCACCATTGCGAACGGGTGGTCATCTGGATGGGATTGCAAAGGCGCGCGATTTTTTGAGGGGGACGGCTGAAGAGAGCGGATACAGTCGGGATTTTACGGCTTTTGCTGTGGTGTATCTGGATGATGTGCCCGCGTCGTATTGCGGCAATTTTACGGTTTGGCCAAAGTCACACCATGTGATGGAGGATGTGTTTCGGGAAAGAGGGCATGAAATTTTGTTGAATTATATGCCCGATGTGACGGTGCCCGAAGGTCCGGTGCAGTTGACCGGCGAGCCTGGCGATCTTATTCTGGCGCATCATCAGATTATTCACACGGCGGCGATTAATGCGTGTCCAGATATCCGGTATGCCGTGATTTTCAGGGCGAGGCATGTCGATATCGGGGAGAATGGCAAGGATGTGTTTATGGATATTTGGCGGGAGTGGGATGGGATTAGAGTGGAAATTGAGTAAACGGAGTGTGAGATGGATTTGGGATTGAGAGGAAAAAGGGCGGTTGTTACGGGTGGCAGTCAGGGGATTGGGCGTTGCTGCGCGCTGGCGTTGGCGCGGGAGGGAGCGCGTGTGTGTATTGCGGCGCGTACGCGGGAGACGTTGGATGCGGTGGTTGCCGAGATCGATGCAGCAGGTGGAGAAGGGCATGCGGTTGCGGTCGATTTGATGCGGGGAGAGAATTGCGAGGTGGTGGTGAATGAGGCTATAGATGCGTTTGGGGGCGTGGATGTTCTGGTCAATAATGTGGGGGCTGCGCGCAATGCCGATATTTTGGATTTGGATGTGGCGCAGATTAGCGAGGCGTTGGCGTTGAAGAGCTATAGTTATTTGCGGATGGCGCAACTGGTGATTCCGCTGATGCGGGAAAGTGGATGGGGGCGCATTGTCAATGTCGCGGGTGGCGCGGGTACGAGTCCCACGCGGGGCAATATTCCGACGGGGGCGGCAAATGCGGTTATTTTGAATATGACGCGTGCGCTGTCCGATGCGGTGTCTGGCGATGGTATTCTGGTAAATGCGGTTTGTCCGGGGTTGACCAATACGCCTCGCGCGCGTTCGCAGCAGAAGGCGCGGGCAGACTGCGAGGGACGAGATGTCGAGGCGGTGCTCAAAGATCTGGGCGCAGAGTTGCCCGCCGGGCGCATGGCCGAGCCTGAAGAGATCGCCAGTGTCGTTGCTTTTTTGGCGTCTGAGGCGTGTTCTTATGTGTTTGGCAGTTCGATTTATATGGATGGCGGTGGGCGAAGAGGAACGCCGTAGGGTGAGGTATAGGACATTAAAAATCAGTTGTGACTTTTATAAATCCGCTTTGCGGATTTTTTTTTGCCCAAAAGAAAACCGGATGGTTCTGGGGTGTGTCTATATAGGTGAGAGGTGAGAGATGGGAGACCATTCGGAGGATATAAATGGCTGAGAATGAGAAGAGGACATCGCTTTTGCCCAGGATTTCGGTGACGCGACCGGTGACGGTGACGATGTGTTTGGTGGGGTTGATGGTGATTGGGCTGGTGGCTTATTGGCGCATTCCCATTCAGGCATGGGCGTCGGGCAATGACTGGAACCGGTTTTGGGTGGATGTGGCCACAGAAAATGCGTCGGTTCAAGAGCGGTTTAATACCATTGCGTTGCCGATGGAACGGCATATGCGTACGGTGAGAGAACTCAGCGATATTTACGCATTTGCCGGCGATCCGTGGGCAGGAGTTGAGTTGAAATTTCACAGGGGCACGGATATGCGCGAGGCGTATGTTCGGGTGGCAGATCGACTCGAGCACGCCAGACTCGATTTGCCCGAGGAAGTGCGCGATCAGATCAAGGTGTATTCGTGGAATCAGGAAACCGATTCCGAGGTGATCTGGACAGGGCTATCTATTCCGGAGGATATTGTCGATAAGGAGCAATGGGTTCAAACCCATGTTCTCGATCCGATTGAGCGGATTGATGGGGTGGCGAAAACCAGTGTGTGGGGGTTTGAGAAAAAGGAGGTTTTGATTCTGGCGGATCAAGAGCGGCTGCGAACGCACGGTATTGAAACCCATGAGCTTGTGGCGTCGTTGCAGCAGGACAATTTTTCCCTGTCTGGTGGTCAGGTGCAGGAGGGCGGTAAGCGGTTTTACGTGCGATCTCTGGCGCATTATCAAAGCCTGAAGGAGATTGAGGATATTGTTGTTCGGGGTCGTTATAGCAGCGCGCAGGTGCGTCTGAAGGATGTGGCAGATGTGGTGTATGCTGCGCCGCCTCGAGACCGGGTGTGGCGCGTGGATGGGCAGCGCAATTTGGGTCTGGATGTGTATAAGGAGTCGGGTGAGAATATTGTCGATTTATGCAAGCGCATTGTGGGCAAAATGGAGGAGATTGAGGCCAATACGCCTGCGGTGTTTCGCCTGTTTTACAGCGAGGGCAAGCTGATAGAAGATTCGATGGATAATTTGAAAGTTACGGGTCTTTGGGGCGGGTTGTTTGCGGCGCTGGTGTTGTTGTTTTTTCTGCGCGCTTTGCGTATGACGGCGCTGATTACGCTGTCCATTCCGCTGTGTGTGATGATGACGATTACCGTGCTCTATTTTATGGGTTGGTCGCTCAATTTGTTGACGATGATGGGGTTGATGGTGGGGGTGGGCATGGTGGTGGATAATGCGATTGTGATTGTGGAGAATATTTATCGCTTGCGGGCAGAGGGGGAAGAGCCACGCGGTGCATCCATACACGGGGCCAGCGAGGTGGGGCTGGCGATTACGATGGCGACGCTGACCACTGTGGTGGTGTTTTTGCCGATGATGCTGATGAATGACAGCTTTGATATGAAGTTTTTGCTGTCGAAAATTGGGATGCCCGTGGTGTTTGCGCTGGTGGCGTCTCTGTTTGTGGCGCTGTTGTTTATCCCCCTGGCTGCCCAGCGGTTTGGCGATGCGGTTGTGCGGTCAGATCCAAAGTCCATCGCTTTTGTCCGCCGCATTTATCGGCGCGGTTTGAACTGGGTTATTCACCATCGGCGAGATGCGTTTCTCGTGGTGCTGGTCTTGTTTGCTACGATTTATTTTCCATATCAGAACGTGAAGAAGACCGATAAGATGCGTTTTTCTTCGAATCGCGTGACCATTCGCATGTATGGCCCCAGAAATTTTTCCCTGGAAGAGATGGATAAAATTGCGAGCGATCTGGAAGTGTATGTGAATGAGCAGCGGGATAGGTATAAAATCAGAAATGTTATGACGTATTTTCGGCGCGGGTATATCAATTTGAGAATGAATCTCGAGGAAGATCCCCATCAAGAGTGGTGGTATGCTGTGTATCGCTGGGCAGGCAATTTGGCTGGCTTTCCCATTGAGCGGTGGATGACGCGACAAGAGATTATTGACGAGTTGAATAAGGAGGTGCCGCGCTATGTGGGGTTTCGGGTGTCGGTAGAATCCAGAAATTCGGGTGGGCGAGATCCCTATGTGGGGGTGTATTTGTACGGTCCTGATTTTGAAAAATTAGAAGATATGCTGGGGGAAGTGGAGCGGCGGTTGCAACAGATTCCATCGGTGACGAGTTTGCAAAGCGATCTGGAGTTTGGGAAAGACGAGATTCGCATTCGCGTGAACCGCGCACAGGCGAAAAAGCACGGTATTCCGGCAGAGCGGATCAGTCGCACGCTGGCATATCAACTGCGCGGTGCGACTTTGCCGCGGTTTCAGACGGATGATCACGAGGTGAATGTGCAACTGATTCTGGATGAATCCGACCGGCAGTCGCTGGTGCAGTTGAAGAATTTTATGTTTGTGACCGATGCGGGTGAAAAGCTGCCCTTGTCGAGTTTTGCAACTTTTGAAGTGGCCAAAGGTCCAGGGCATATTTTCAGGCATAATGGTCGCAACCGGTTGCGCGTGCGCGTTTATACGACCAAGGATGATGTGGAGGGGTTGTATCAGGAGGTCGATCGGGTGATGGAGGGGTTCACGCTGCCGAGGGGGTATGAGTGGAACAAGGGCGAGCGGCATTCGCAATACAGCCGGGAAAGTCAGGCGATGACATTTGCCGTGATTATGGCGGTCGTGTTTGTGTTTTTGCTGATGGGGGTGTTGTTTGAGTCGGTTATTTTGCCTTTTGCCGTGATTTTTTCCATTCCATTTTCGTTTTTGGGGGTGTACTGGGGGTTGTGGTTGACGGGTACGACGATGGATTTTATGTCGAATGTGGGGGCAATTGTGCTGATTGGGGTGGTGGTCAACAACGCGATTGTGCTGGTCGATATGATCAATAGGTTGCGCCAGGCGGGTATGGATCGCGCAGAGGCAATTATGGCGGCGGGTCACAACCGCTTTCGTCCCATTTTGATGACGACCTGCACGACGGTGTTCGGGTTGTTTCCCATGGCGATTGGCAGCAGTACGATGATGGGGATGCCTTACGCGCCACTGGGTATTACGATGATGGGTGGGTTGATTGTGTCAACGGCGTTGACGCTGTTTGTGGTTCCGCTGTTTTACGTTTTACTGGATGATTTGCGCGGGTCATTAAAGCGGATTGCCGCGGTGAGTTTCCAGAGGTCAGAGCGATGGGGGGATGACCCGGCGCAGGCGGCGGATTAAAACGGGTCATAGAACCACTTCTCTCCCAAACAGAGGGCTGTGCTATTTTGCGCGGCTCTCTGTTTTTTTATATGGAGAGCTAATTCGCGGGATCGGAAGGCGTATTGGGGTTGTTTAACCGCTCCTGGTCGGCATAGGGATAGAAATTTCGATTTCGTTCAAAGGGGTCGGATGAGGGACCGGGTTGACCGAGGCGTCGGCTGTCTTCCAATCCAGTACCGTTCAGGAATAATTCCGCTCTGCGCTGCCGAAAGATCTCTTCGGTCACGGCCTCGATGGTTTGTGGCCCGCTGTAGGGTGACTGAGATGCACCAATGCCAAAGGGGTCGCGATCGGGTGTTTTTGTGCGGATGGCGTCAATTTCGGCGATTGCACCTGTGATGTTTCCCATCATTGCATTTGCCTCTGCTCTTGTCAGGGCCATTTCGCCGGGCAAATATGCCGGGATGGACGATGTGGCGGTGTTCCAAAAGCCGGATAGCGTTTCAATCGGCAAAGAGTTGGGGTTACTCAGGCGGTCATTTGGCATGAGATAAAATGCAAGTCTCGCATCGTTGCTATGTGTGACCAATGTTCCGAAATTATCTCTTGGAGCATAATCATCCGCAACAAAAACCTGGGTGTAAATGGGGTTCTGATTGTCGGCGTCATAAGTATAGACAGATGTTGCCGAGGGATCGACGGTATTGGCAGCTTCAAGCGCGGCTTGATAATTTCCCGCGAACAGGTTATAGCGCGCTCGATAAGCGTGAATTGTGTTTAAGAGGTCGAATCCCTGTCCCAGAATATCTGAGTTAAATTGAGCAGATGGTGGCGTGGCCGAGATGGTTTGGCGCGCGTTGTCCAGCAACCGAATCGCTTCGGCAAATACCTCGGACCGCGGCTGAAAAGTAGCGTGCCCATCGGCCTGTATATCTGTTGGTGCCTGTTCAAAAGCCTGTGCGACGAATCCCAGGCACATCGCTTTGTAAAGTTGAGAGAGTGCAATAATGCCGCTGCGCGTACCTTCTGAAAGTTGCACATTGGGCGCGTTTTCGATCAAATCATTGGCTATTCCGATGACGCGGTATGATTCGAACCAGATCGCGCTGACACCGCTGTTCGCGCCTGATAAAGCGTTGAGGCCATCCTCTAATTGTATGAGATTGGCAAAGGTCGTGTTTGCCGCAAATTCGCGGCTTGTAATTGCCGGATGACGAATGTATGAATCGACATTCTGACTCGCGTAATCTCGTTGCATGCCAATGGCGAGTGCGATAATGCCGTCACTGGTGGTTAAAACGCGCTCTTCCCCTGCCTGGTTTGGATTTGTTATGTTTAAATCGCAACCCTGTGTGACAAAGAGCAGCAATGCCGGGAGAATATACAGGCGACTCGATTTCATATTTTTTCCTTAGTAGTTCAAACTTATACGGAATGCAATACTGCGCGGGATGGGTACTTCCACGAAGTCAAATCCGCGCACTGCGGTGCGCTGTCCGGCGATGTTGGTTTCCGGATCGTAGCCGCTGTAGTCGTCTATGGAAAGCAAATTGCGGCCAACCAGGCTCAATTGAATGCTGCTCAATCCCAAAAATTGGGGCTGCCAGCGATAAGATGCTGATAGTTCGCGCAATTTCACAAAGGATCCATCTTCGATCCATTGTTCAAAAATTCGGAAGACCCGCGCATTATAGCCAGAGGGGAGTTCGCCGTTTAATTCGCGTTCGTAGTCTGTTAAAACGCCGAATGCGCTCAATGCGGCCAGGCGTCTGGTAAAATTGAATAAATCGCCACCTATGATGGCGTCCCATTGCATGCGAAATGACCAGTTTTGCCCCAGGGCGATCTGATTGATCCATGAAGCGGTAAAGTCCGGGTTGGGATCGCCAATAATTTTGCGATCAGCCGCTTGTATCGGGAGATTGTTTTCGTCGTTTGCGATATTGCCCTGGGCATCGCGTTCAAAAGCCGTGCTGAAGAAAACTCCGAGGGGTTCGCCGTTGATGGCCGAGACCTGGGAAAACGAATTTGGGATGATCAATCGCCCGCCCTCAATGCCATCGACTTTGTTTTTGTTGGTCGAATACGTGAAGGTCGATTCCCAGCGGAGATTGGGGCGTGCAAGCGGAATGGCACGCACGAGGAGTTCCAACCCGGTATTGTCCATGGTGCCGACATTTTGCAGGGCACGCGAGTGACCTGTGGAGGGGGATAATGTGCGGAATAGCAACAAGTCGTCGATGCGCTGATCGTAATAGGTCAGTTCTATGCCCAGGCGATTGGACAGGAGACTAAAATCCGTCCCTATTTCAATTTCTCGCTGTCTTTCGGGTTTGATCGTTCCGCCGAGTTGTGTGCTGGGCACCAGGCCGGGGTTGCCGTCATAGGAGGATGCATTGTAATTGGTCAGGCGGTCATACGGCCCAATGGCTGTTTGCCCCCCTGAAGTGCCTATGGAGGCTCGCAATTTGAAGTCTGGAAGAATGTTTTGAAGTACGCCATTTTGCCAGAAGCCGGTATCTGAAATGAGATAGGAGGCACTGGCTTTTGGATAAAATTGCCAGCGATTATCCGCGTCATAGACCGAAGAGGCGTCAATGCGGGCAGCAGCCGTGACAAAAAGGCGATTGGCGATTCCAAAGGTTTGCTGGACAAATCCGCCATAAATGACCCTTTTGCTCCTGGTTTCGCCTGCGACGACGTTTGCACCGCTCGATACGACTTCTGCAACGGGACTCAGATTTCTGCCTTCTGCGCTGAAGTTTTCCCCTTTTTCGTATTGCAGGGTTCCGCCGATTCGCGTGGTCGATTGCATGTTGGGAAATATGTCCCGCTGGTATCTGATGTTGAGGTCATTGTTGAGTTGCAGAAAATCGAATACGGCTCTTCGAGAAAAGCCGTTTGCCAGGCCGGGCGCAGAGGTGCCGGTAGGGATAAATGCGATGGCCGTTTGATCGTAGGTATCAATGCCCAGAGTATAGTCAATGCTCAATCCAGATAGCGGGGTTGCATTTAGCTGGGCACTTCCAATATAGCGCGTGATTTCTTGCGTGAAATCGTATCGATCAATGACTTCGAGGGGATTGGCGAGAATGCCGTCGTCCGGATAAGTACCGGTCGTGGGATCGGGCGTGAGATTGTAGGTATTGGGGCCAAAGATAAAACCCGTCATCGCGCCGTAGTTTGAATTTAGCCCGCCGTTGGGGATGTCATTGCTTTTGCTGAATACGAAATTTCCGCCCACAGACAGGGCCAACCAGTCCGATAAATTCTGGTCGATGCGCGTTCGGGCACTGATCCGCCGAAACAATGTGTTTTCAACCACGCCTTGATCGGCGAGATAGGACCCGGAGGCAAAATAACGGGTATTCCCGGATCCTCCCGATATCGACGCATAGTGCTCCATTGCCGCGGCGCGTCTAAAGATGAAGTCCTGATGGTCAAAGCGCTGGACATCGGAGCCGTCGGCATTTTTATTTCCCCTATTGTCAACGGTTGCCCGATTTACAGGCAGTGTTTTGCGTATGTTTGACGTTGAGAGACCATAGGTATAGTTTATGCGAGGTTTGCCCTGTGCGCCGCGTTTTGTAAATATTTGCACGACGCCGTTGTTTGCACGCGATCCGTAAAGGGCTGCTGCTGCCGCGCCTTTTACGATTTCAATGCGTTCTACGTCGTTTGGGTTGAGATCGATGAGGCGGTTTTGTGACCCACCTCCGAGCCGAATGAGTTCTGGCGAGTCGTTGTTCACAATGACGCCATCCACCACATAGAGGGGATCGGCATCGCCCAGGACGGTACCGGTCCCGCGCAGACGGATGGTTACACCGCCGCCGGGATTGCCCGAATTTTGTTGGATGAGCGCACCGGCTAATTTACCGGTCAGTGCTTTGTCGAGGGATGTGGCACCCGTCGATTCCAATTGGCGAGCGGTTAGGGTGGATATGGCATTTCCCAGTTGTTTTTTGCTGGCTGCAACGGAAAGGCCGGTGACGACGATTTCGTCAAATTGCAAGACATCTACGGCGAGTTGAAAAGAGACTTCCGCAAGGCCGCTGTTTTGGCGAATGGTTTGTCTGGCGGATTTGTAGCCCACAAAGCGCGCTTCGATGGTGGTTTCCGCTTCTGGCTCTGACAAATATAGCGCGAAATTGCCCCGGGTATCGGTGTTCGTGCCAGTTGTTGTACCCACAACAATGATATTGGCATTGGGCAAGCCCTCGCCTCGCTCGTCGGTGACTGTGCCTTTGATGGTGAGTTGGGCAAAGGCCGAAATGGGGATGCTGAGAGAGAGATAAAGAACGAAAAATAGTCGAGATAACATATACAATCTCCTTATATTTAACTAAAATGTAACTAATTTTTGGGTGGCTGTCACGGCGTTTTTTATTTGCTCGATATTGTTATTTTTTGGAAATTCAAAGAATGTCACAAAGAGAATATCACAAAAGGAGAAAGTACCATGAGCGAGTCGAATAGCGATCCGAGATATACGATGGGGCGCAGTGAAGGGGAGACTGAGCGTTTGATTCAGCAGTCACAACTTTACGAGGCTGTGACGCTGCGTTTTTTTCAGGAGGCGGGTCTGGTTAGCGGGATGCGGGTTCTCGATGTGGGTAGCGGTGCCGGAGATGTTGCGATGGCAGCAGCCGAGTTGGTCGGTGCAGAGGGAGAAGTCGTGGGTGTGGATGTCAATGCAGCGATTCTCGAGACAGCCCGGGCGAGGGTGAGAGAACTGGGTTTTGAAAATATCCAGTTCATAGCGGGGGATGCTCGAACCCTGGATGTGGGGGGAGACTTTGATGCGGTGGTCGGACGCCTTGTTCTCATGTATATGTCCGATCCGGCAGAGGCATTGAAACAACTCACAAGGCACTTGCGCCCGGGGGGTATTGTCGCCTTTCAGGAGGTTGATTTTACGCCTTATTTATCGATTTCTCGTTCAGATACGCCGCTTATGAACAAGCTGGTTGAATGGGGAGTTGGCGTGTTTCAACATTCAGGGGCGCATACTGAAATGGGCATGGATCTTCATCGCACGTTTTTGGATGCTGGTTTATCTGCACCTGTTTTGCATTTTGTGGCGCCATTGGGTGGTGCAGAATCGTGGGCCGGGTACGATTTTATTGCCAACGCCTTTCGCAGTCTGGTCCCGCTTATGGAGGAGTTTGGAATTGCGACTGCTGAAGAGGTCGATGTGGATACACTATCAGATCGGATTCGGGAAGAGACCAGGGTATCGAAACGCCCGCTTCTCTTGCCGCCGCATGTGACTGCGTGGGCACGGCTTGAGACATAGGGTGTCAGGAGGTTGTTGTGTTGCGAGGTTTTTTTTGTGTGTTTGCGATTGGAATGATGTGGGGCTGTGGCGGCGAGCAGGTGATGCAGTCGCAGATGGTAGAGGGAGAAGAGCAGGTTGGACGTCCGCTGAGTAAGCTGGCTGTTCAGACGAGTGCGTCGCCTGCTGTTGTGGTGGCAACTGTACTTCGAGATGGCGCACCTGTGATTTGGGCGAAGGTGGAATTTTCGCGTTCTATTGCGGGGCAGGCGGCCGATTATCAGTGGTCGGGGGTGACGGATGAGAATGGGCGGGCGCGTGTGGAGATTACATCAGACGATGTGACGGGTTATTATCAGGCGCGTGCGTCGATAGATGGGCGAGAGATCGGTTTGTGGTCGAGTATTCCGATCAATGGCGGGTATGAGGTGGTGCTCAATTTGCCCATTGGTGGGCGGATGCGTGTGATGGGTTCACCCATGCGAATACCGCAACCCGAGGATGTAATCAAAATCGGCTTTATATATGGCACATACCGAAAAAACAGTCTGGATGGCGCGACTCTGGCAGCTCTCCAATTCAACGAAGAGGGGGGTGTGCGCGGTGTGCCAATAGAACTCGTCGATGGCGGTGTACCCATAGAACAACTCGCTGAAAAAAATATAAGTGAGACCAAATACGTTGCAGCACTGGCAGAGAAATTGATTACTCAGGAGAAGGTGTTGGCAATTGTTGGCCCTAATCGTTCGAGTCAGGCAGTCATTGTCGGGGAAATTGCACAACGCCATGGGATACCAATGGTGACGACCAATGCGACCAATCCAATCGTCACTATTGCAGGTGATTTTGTGTTTATGGCGGCTTTTACGGACGATTTTCAGGGCAAGGTGATGGCTGAATTTGCCATTCAAGAGTTGGGTGCGGGTCGCGTTGCGGTGCTCACGGAGCGCGGAAGTATTTATTCGGAGGGCTTATCGCAGACCTTTGTCGATAATTTTGGCGCGCTTGGGGGCCATGTTGCAGCGCATGAATTCTACAGGTCGGGGGATACCGATTTTGCCTCGCAACTGATCGCTGTCACCTCATCTATGCCAGATGTGGTTTTTATTCCCGGTTCGGTTGTCGATATTCCGTTGCTGGTTCAGCAGGCAAGACAAAGTTTTGGCCTGACAGCGATTTTTCTCGGAGGCGATTCATGGCATAATGCAGAGTTGCTTACGACGAGTAGCGCGTTTATTGAGGGAAGTTTTTTTAGCGGTTTTTTTTCGTCTCAAGTCGCACCGGGCGATTTGAGTGAAGACGCCCATCGTTTTATTGATGCGTACACGGCGATGTTTGGCGTTGCGCCCGACGGGTCGGCTGCACTGGGGTATGATGCCCTGAGGTTGGTAGTCCAAGCGATGCGTCGCACCGATGCGTTGACGCCAATGGCGATTCGCGATGAGATTGCGGCGACAAGGGACTACAGTGGGGCAACGTTTATCTCTGGCTATGACGAAAACCGACATACGACCAAGAGTGCGGTTATCAATCGCGTTGTCAATGGGGCGATAGAGTTCTATAAGTTGATAGAGCCGTAATATTTTAATTTTTTCTGAAACACTGGAGGGACCACGATGACCCGATCTGAACTCGCTCATCGCATTTATCAGACTTCTCATTTGACTGGACAGTTTACGCTTCGCTCAGGTGCGATTGCGACAGAGTATTTCGACAAGTATCAGTTTGAAACCCGCCCCGAACTGCTCTGCGAACTCGCCGCGCATCTCCAGCCTTTGATTCCCGATAATACAGATGTTCTCGCGGGTCTCGAACTCGGTGGCGTACCCCTTGCGACTATGCTTTCTCAGTTGTCCGGGTTGCCTACGTGTTTTGTGCGAAAAGAGGGCAAAACTTATGGCACTTGCAAACTGGCTGAAGGTGTTGACATATCTGACAAGAATCTGCTGGTTGTTGAAGATGTGGTTACTTCTGGCGGGCAGGTTGTTCTTTCCACTCGGGACCTTCGCAACCTGGGCGCGCGCGTTTCACAGGCGATATGTGTGATTGACCGCGAGTCCGGTGGCACAGAGAATCTCGCCAAAGAAGGTATTGAACTTCGCGCGCTGTTTCGGATGAGTGAACTGACGTGACAATGGGCGCGGAATTTATGAATGCCTTTCAAAGGATTGTGACATCCCTTTCGGCGTATCAGCCCAGTACTGGTTCGGAAACGGATAAGACGCAGGCGGCTGTTGCTGCGGTTTTTCATCCGCGACGGGATGATCTCTATCTTCTTTTTATCGAGCGCGCCGCACATCCCAAGGACCCATGGTCGGGGCATATTGCTTTTCCCGGTGGCACAGCCGAATCCGATGATCCGGATCTCAAATACACGGCTGAGCGCGAGACCCGCGAGGAACTCGGTCTCGATTTGAGCAACGCGCAGTATCTCGGTCGTCTGGACGATGTCGCGGGTGCGACGCTGCCCATCCAGGTGGCCTGTTTTGTTTATGCGATTTTTGAAGGCGTTGAAGTTGCGCCCAATGACGAGGTGCGCGATGTTTTCTGGACGCCTTTTGCACATTTCGCCGATTCCACGCGGTGGCAGACGCTCAATCTCGAAGGTTGGCACAATATGCCGGCTATTGATTTGCTCGGTGCCAATCGTCCCGTGTTGTGGGGGCTGACCTATCGCATGGTTGCGCAACTGGCGGGGTTTGCGGGTGTTGTTTTGCCCGAAAGACTATAGAAGTTCGCGTTTTTCAATATCTGAATTGTTCGTTAAGCCGAGGAGAATCATGACTGAACTGAAACAAAGAGCAATACCAGATTGCGTTGAAATATTCCGCGGTGGACAAAAAGATCCCATTCTCGTTCAGCGCGCCAGAGCCGATACTCGCGCCTATATTCATCCCATTGTGGCGCCCGACGGCAATGGCATTCTCACTGAAGATACCCCTTCGCACCATCCCTGGCAGCACGGTCTTTATGTGGGTCTCAACGAGGTCAACGGGGTGGGGTTCTGGACAGAGGGATTACAGGAGCGGCGCAAAGATCAGGATGGGACCTTTCACCCCGAACCGATCAGCAATGCAGGTGTGCATAATAATACTGCCACCTGGACTGTTACCAGCGGATGGCGAGATCCCGATGGTGCGCCTATGCTCACCGAAATACAGGCATGGACTTTCAACGATCAGGGTGATACGTATGAGATCGATATCACATGGTCCCTTGCCGCATCAATCGATCTTACCTTTGGAGAATACGCCTACGGTGGTCTCTTTCTTCGAATGCCTTACAAAAGAGACCTCGGTGGCGAGGCTATTAACAGTGAGGGACAGACCAATCGCGACGCTGAAGGACAACGCGCACGATGGGTGTCTGTTTCTATTCCCATCGAAGGTCGCGCCGACTGGGCTGGTATTGCGATGATGGATCATCCCTCCAATCCCGAATACCCCAATCCCTGGCGCGTTGACGGGCAACTCGGCATTGTGCCCAGCCGCTGTATTGCTGGTCCCTGGACGCTGGCACAGGGTGAGACGACCGCGAGTGAGTATCGGTTGTTTGTATTTTGTGGCAGAACGGATATTTCGCGTGTTGAAGAAAATTGGGCCGATTTTTCTGCGTAGTAAATGATGTGCGTTCTCATTCTACAATTCTGAGTCTGTTTTCTGCGCCGTACAGGCTATAGACTTTCTGTACCTGATCCAATTTTTTTTCTTCGATTTTTACGGTGAGTGGCCGGGGGGCGAGCAGTGAGAGGAGTCCTGGTCGCCCGATATGTCGGGAGATGTAGGGTACGACGCCTTCCTGCCGGTAGCGCTGCTGGTGGTGCGGCTCAGTTCCCCCTCTGGCGCCGAGGATGATTTCGGATATTCGGTTGTCCAGGATCGCTGCGTACAGGGCGATGTCATCGGCGTATCCATAGCAGGTTGCCCGCTGAATGCCTCGCTGTTTCAGGAGGTCCAATGCTTCGATTACGTGCTGTACGTTGGCCGTTGTCGATGGTTCTCCCAATAGCATGCCGCTGTCGTCCATGCCGACACAATCCAGTGCCAGGACGGTTGTGCCAGAAGCTATCAGGTGCTGTACTTCACCTGTTTGCAGGGCGCCCTGTTTGGTGCGGCTCTGGTGGAGATAGAGGGCTGTATTTTTTGATCCATCCTTTGGCGTCAATAGAAAGGATGAGAGGCCGAGGGTGCCGTAGCGAATTTCTTCTGCCGTAAATTCATTTTCTTCGAATGTTCGAATGGTTTCGGGGGAGATATTCGGTCTGTTTTCGGGTACTGCGAGGACTTTTGCCACTGTTTCCCTCAGGGCTATCCGCTCGCGTTTCCAGTCTTCCAATTTCTGCGGTATTTCCAACTCAGGGGGTAATTCTTTCAAGACGGATGCCATCCATCCCCGCATCGCAAATTCCGGTGCTTCATATCCTTTCGGCGGTAAGCAGGCGAGTTCGTCGGTCGGTACTGGTGCCACATTTAGATCGACGACCGCGGTTCCGGCATAGTGCTTGTGGCTCTTATAGCCCGATTCGATATCGATTCCGTGGGCATCTGTCCAGTCTCCCAGATAGACTTCTGGCAGGCGTTGTACTGCTTCTGCGTCGAATTTCGGCATGCCCAGGTGTTTTTCTACCCAGACGAAGGCGGGTTTATTGAGGAAGTAGGGCCGGTGGCCGCCTTTTGGGGTGATGTGGATGTCGAACCGGTCCGCAGCGTCGCAAATGTCATAGACCCGTTGTACCTGTTGGCAGGTTTCCAGTAGTCCACGATACGCATGGGGAGGATAGTCCCATTCTCCGGCGAGGATGAGCGTGGCGCACCGGGGGGCGCCCATCGCGATTTGTTCCGGCATATCGACATGGTGCTTGAGGCGATAGGGACGCCATTCGCAACTCAGGTCACCGATGATGTAGTCGAAATGAGTTACCCAGGAGGCGGGTAGGCTGAGGGCCAGGCGGTCGTCCGTGCACAGGACATTCATGGTGATGGTGCAGCCGAGCGAGTGGCCCACACAGCCGATTCGATCGGTATCTACTTCGGGACGGATACATAGGTAGTCAATGCCGCGGGTGATGTCGTAGGTCATTTTGCCGATGACTGAGCGGCCCACTTCAAAGCATCGGTCAATTCTAAAGTCCAGACGGTGACCGCGTATTCCCGGGCGGTTTTCTTCGTCCCGTTCTTCTTCGCCGACAGGGTCGGGGATCAGGCAGATGATGCCCGCTTTGGCGTAGATCTGGCCCGCGTAGTGGTTGTAGAACGCGCTTTTGCTTCCGCCGTGTCCGCTGGGAAAGATGAGGGCTGGGACCGGAAAGGTCACGCCTTTTGGCAGGAAGAGGTGGGCGGGTACAGAGGATCCCGGTTCGGCGTCGTAGATGATTTTTTCGATGGTGAAGTCGTCTCTTTCGATTTTCCCGACTGTGCGGGGGCTGAGGGGGCTGCTGGTTTCGGGGAAGTCGAAGATTGTGCGGAGGAGGGGGCGCAGTTTGGCGGTGTGGGTTTCCCATTCTTCCCGGGTGCGAGGGAAGGTGTCGCCGATCCGCTTTTCGGGGAGTTTTGTCAGTTTTTCCCGCAGGTAGGCCACGTATTGAGCCTGTACTTTTGCGTGATGGGGATGTCTTTGTATGTTCATGGTGATCACCTTTCGAGGAAGAAGTTCCGGGAACAAGAAAGTGGGATGTAAACCCGGGGGCAATAGAAAAATGATTGCTTCCGATTAGGTTTCTGCTTGATTTATTTTTCGGGGATCGCGACTTTTGGAGATGAGACCGATACTGGTTTTTAACACTAATTTGAGAAGGATTATTCGATATGGCGGAACGCAAGAAGTTGTTGATTACGGGGGCAGCGGGCAAGATTGGAGCGGCACTGCGAAAGCATTTGCGGAACCGGTACGATTTTCGGTTGATGTTTCACTCTCAGATTCCAGACGATGTGGATGAGAAGGACGAGGTGGTGGTTTCGGATATTTCCAATTTTGAGGCGATGGTGGAGGCCGCCGCCGGGGTGGATGCAATTGCCCATCTGGCTCTTTTTAGAACCTGGCAGGGGATGCCGAATGCACAGAGGGCACAGGTGACGTTTGATGTGGATATGAAGGGGACGTACAATATCTACGAGGCAGCGCGGATTAATCGGGTGCCAACGGTGGTCTATGCGAGTACGAATCATGTGACTGGTATGAATGAGAAGGAGGGCATTCGTTCGGTGCCGGACAAACCCGTGCGTCCGGACGGGATCTATGGCGCTGGCAAGGCGTTTGGAGAGGCTCTGGGACGGTTTTACGCCGATCAGTACGGGATCCGGGTGTTCTGTTTGCGGATTGCCAATTTCAACGGGCTGGATGAACCAGGGCGGGATTATGAGCCGGGGCAGTCCCGCTGGTTCAGCCCTCGGGATATCGCTCAGATGACCTGGCGGTGTATTGAGGCAGAGGATTTGAAGTTTGAGATTTTCTACGGGGTGTCTCGGGGTGGTGAGGAGAAGTGGGATTTGTCCAATGCGCGGGAGTTGATAGGGTTCGAGCCGGAGGACGATGGTTCTCTGCCGGAACACCGGGCGAAGTATAAATGAGGGGTATTGTATGACTGACGAAGAGAGATACCTGTTCGATTTGCAGGGCTATCTGGTGCTCCGCGGCGTGCTGACGCAGGAGGAGGTAGATGAACTGAACGAGGTTTCGGATCGGGTGTATCCCAGGGATTACTCGGATGGCAACGATTCCAAGGGGCGCCGCGGTATTCGCAATGTCCGCTATGTCTCCCGGTGGGATCCTGCCTGCCAGCGGCTGCTCGATCACCCGAGAATTGTGCCGGTTCTGGCGGAGTTTCTCGGTCCCAAATTCCGCATTGACCACGATTATGCCATGTTTATGAACGCTGGTAGCGACAGCGGGAATCTACACGGTCTGCCGGAACTGGGGACACATCGATATTTTCACTATCTGGATGGGCAGGTGCGGACGGGTCTAACTGTCGTGACTTTTATGCTGGCTCCAGCCGGGGCAGGAGATGGCGGGTTTGTCTGTATTCCGGGTAGCCACAAGGGCAATTTTCCTCAGAATTTGCCAGAGGATGTGCGTACGCTGAAGAGGGTGCCGCCCTATGTGGTACAGCCCGAGGTGGATGCAGGCGATGCGGTCATTTTTACCGAGGCTTTGACCCACGGAACTAAGGATTGGCGCGGTGCCCACGAACGGCGTGCTTTTCTCTACAAGTACAATCCGGGACACATGGCCAACCATCAGGTGTCCTACGATCCGGCGAACTATTTCGATCCTACGCCACAGCAGCGACGGATTATGGGTGCCCCGGCGGTTGGTAGTCGGCCCAATGTGATCGCTCCGGATTCTACCTGACAGGTGCTGCGTTGAAATAGTCCTTATTTCCAAAATGGGGAAACATTCCGAATCCCGTTTCCCTATCTCGCTGTTCCCACACGAGGCCGGTTTCGCAATAGCTCAGCGATCCGTGCGCTGGTGGTGAAAACTCGGGGTGTTCCAGTAGGTCGCTCCTGAACCAGATGCTCCGGTGCTGAAAACAAACTCCCTTTTCCAGATTTTCCCGCATAAATTCCACGATGTGCGGAAAGGTGCGCTGGAATTCTGTACCCCGCCCGTATTCGATATGTGTTTTTAGATTCTTCCCCGCGGCTTGTATTTCTCCCATTGACATCGGTATCCCGTTTTTTAGAAATAGTGCGTCCGTATTCGGATCTACTACTACCCACTTGCGTAGGTGATCGAACCAGACTTCTGCTACAAAATGTCCGTTGAAGCTGTTCACCGCTTCTGTCAAGACCGCGCATCGAGATGGTATGCCGATAGCTTGGGTGCAACTCACAAATGCCGCTGCATAGTGTACACACATTGCCACTGGCCGTTTTCCATTGTGTCCAATCTGTCCCGGAGCCCAGGCCAACAGGGTTTCGGCATCCCACGGCGCGTATTGTTCTGCCCTTGCCGAACTGGTGTGTTCCCAACTGGATGCCAGCCAAGATGATAATGCGCGTACCCGTTTGATTAACGGTCCCTCATCGCGTGCAGCAGGCGGTAGTATTTGTCTCAGGGATTCAAATCTGGATGAATCCGCGTTTTCCCATACCATAGGGGGCGGTGGAGGATCTTCTCCTTCAGCCAATCTGACCCGAATGACGTATTCACCCAGGACTGCGTTCAGATATCCCATCCGCTCATTGCGCCAGGTGTGCCCGCGATCATCGCTTATTGCGCTGTCCGGTGCGGGATGTCCCGCTTCCATTGCCAGCGACCAGCCGGCCATTGCCGTGTGGTCGGTCCACAGTTCAAAGGTGTTCTCGCCTTCTTTCAGTTTTTCCACTGAGAATTCATACCATGAATACGCGCCGCGTCGGGTCGGTTTTAGCGCGGCGACTTCCGCGCCATTCATTGACACTCGCAAGGGCGCGTCGTTTTCCGGGTAGGGTCGGGCGAGTATGTAAACTGTTCCCGGCGCGTTTGTCGAGGGCAGTGTGAGCGTTTTGCGTGCCCGCCGAAAGATCGTTAATTCTTCACAGAGAGAGGGCATCACGCGCCCCTCTTCGCTGTAGTACAATCGACTCATGCTGTTTCCTTCAAAGAAGGCGTGCAAAAGGTGGGAGGGCGTAGGAAGGCTGGAAGGCAAAGCGCTTCAGTCCCAGGTGCAGGCGCGCCTGAGTACCTGGACCCAGATTTATCCGAAGATATTTGCCGTTCACCTCGATGGACTGGTCATCGCCCTTACGGGTTTCAAGGCGGGCACGGGTAAAGCAGTGCTCGCCAAAGGAACCGGCCTGGAGCAGTACGGCTCGGCTTTCCACTGGATCGGTATTTACCAGCGATACGCTGACCTGGTCGGCGCTGATCCGGTCAACCAGAGCCGCGATGTGTTCCGGCAGTCCCGGGCGGTGGCGTTGTGGGTCAAAATAGCGCAAGTGGGCCTGTAGCATGCCGCCGTTGTATATGGCCGCTGGCGTGCCCATGGCCATTTGAACGAGGGCTTCGGGTAGCACTGGATTGAGTTTCTGGAAGTGGTAGCATTCGCGCGTTTCCGGGTCGCTGTCATCGCTTTCCAAACGCTCCAGGCTGTGACAGATGCTGGAATAGGTCGAGTCGAATACCTGGTCGAGGTAGTCGGGGTTTTTGCCTTCGGTAAAGGCGAACCAGGCTTTTGGGGGGCAGATGCCGGCCTTGGCCGCGCCCCAGTCGGGTGGCAGACCCACAAAGCCCTCGCGTCCCGGGAAGACTTCGTCGAGACGGGCCAGATCCTCGGCGCTCTGGCTCAGGTAATACAGGTGGATGTACAAATGGGAATCGGGCGGGCGGAAGTCGAACCAGCCGCGGTCGCCGTGCCGTGCTGGCACCTGGATCTGACCGTTCTCCTCGCGCCGGTTTTCCCAGAGCATATCGAGTTGTGAGCGGGCCAGGTCCAGATGCGACATGTCGCCGGTCATGAGCAGGGCGCAACTGCCAGCTACGAGGGCTGGCTCGACGATATTGCGCGCTCCATGCGGCCAGCGCCAGCCGTAGTACCCGCCCCACCACTTGCCGTCCATCAACTCGCCGATGATGCCGTTGGGACCGATATTGTCGGGCATGATGCCATCATTGGCGGCGCGGCGCGCTTCCCAGGCTTGCAAATAATTCAGTACCCACTGCCGGTACTTGTCTTCGCCTGTGTAGAGGTACGCGTTGGTGACCAGGCTGGTGGCACACAGGTTGAGGGGCACGTCACCGCGGGTCATGCGCTGATTGATCTGGTCGAGTACCCGGGCGAAGATCCGGTCGTCGGTCCAATCGACCTTAAAGAGTGGGTCAGAACTGTCAGCGCCTTCTATGTCTTCATACGGAGCCAGGTATCCGGAGAGAATGGGGCGGTGGTATTCCCAATCGGTCTGGGTGGTTATAAAGCGCGGTCCTTTGCTGCCGTTGAGGGGCGAGCGGATCATGCAGTGCTGGGCATCCCAGTTGGGTGCCAGCGGATCTTCGCCAGTGTACATGGCGGCGTAGCGCAGGGCGCGGGTGCGGTCAATGTGGTTTTCGGGGTCGGCCATGGCCAGATAGTAGATGTAGGTATAGCTCTCGGAGTGGTGGAACCAGTCGAAGCCGGTGACGAATTCCCGATCCACTGTGCCGTAGTTGGCGTATTGATAGGTGATGGCGTCCCATTCTTTGCGGGCGATCCGATGGATGTGCTCGCCGCCGCCCAGCAGATAGAAGAGGGGGAAGGAGAGGAAGGCCTCATAGCCGTTGTCCGTGCCGTCCATGCTCGTCCATACCGTGCGCTGGATTAGAGTGCCGTCTGGGCGGGTGCTGTGTTCGACAAAAGGGTGAGCTGCGCGGTCCATTATCGCTATTAGTTGGCGCTGGCGCACGGCCCAGTCGGGTGGTTGTTGGCGCGTTTTTACTGATAGTGTTGCACAGGTCATTTTACTGTTTCTCGAGGTAAAGTTTGATGCTTTCTACTCGCGTGTCGTTGGCATGGTAAATTGACGTACTCCCAAAGCTAAAGCATTGGGATTATAGAATCTTGTTGCTTCAGCAGGGATTGTGGGATCAACAGTAGTTGCTTGCTTCCCCGAAGGTCGGCAAGTCTTACGCTACCTCCGCCATAGGTGGACGCCCCCACCTGTGAATGTTTATCGCCGCGTTGAGGTCTCTGTCCATCTCAAGACCACACTCGCAACAATGGAATGTTCTCTCTCGCAATTCGAGGTCCTCTTTGACTGTGCCACAAGCAGAGCATGTCTTTGACGACGGCAGCCATTTGTCGATTTGTTTGACAACTTTGCCCGTCTTTTTTGCCACATACTTGAGTATGGACAAGAAGTTTGAGAAGCCCAAATCGCTAATCTTTCGTCCCCACAACGCTTTCATGGCGTCAATGTTCAAAGTCTCAAAGAACATAACGTCATATTCTTTACACAGTTGATAGGCAAGTTGCCAGTGATAGTCTCTACGCTGATTAGCAACGCGCCGATGCACTCTGGCATGATTTACTCTTGCCCTGTGACGATTGTTGCTACCTTTCTTCTTGCGAGAAAGATTGCGATTAGCCTTTTTGACTTTCCTCGAATTGCGATTGAAGAACAATGGCGATTGTGTCCTTGTGCTGTCTGAGGCTGTTAGATATGTTTGCAAGCCAAAATCAAAACCTGCGGTTTTACCGTTCTTGATCATGAATGACTTGATACCCTCAGCCTTTGCAACAACACATAGCCACAAATCGCCTGCGCGGTCACGTTTGATTGTGACCGTTTTGATACTATCTAAATCGAATTTTCTGCTTTTGTGATAGCGAAATATACGCTTGCCGATACGCACCTTGTTACGCTCGAGGAATTTGTATCCTGCTTGCTTGAGCGTATAGGACTGATACCGAAAGCGAGACCTGAATGTGGGCGGACGCTTGTTGTCTCTGGCAAAGAATTTCTGATAGCCAAAGTCTATGCGCTCAATCACATTTTGCAATGCCTGTGACGGCAACAAACGCCAATGTGCAAAGCGTGTTGTTCTTTTCAGCTTTGCCAAATGGTTAATCATTGTGAATTTACTCGGATACGTGCCAAAACGCCGATAGTATCGCTTGTGCAAGGCAATGAAATGATTATACACCTCAGCAAAAGAATCTATATCCCTATGGATATACATATTGCGATCACAGAGACTATACATTTTGTATTTGTATGTTAAGTATTCCATAATGTAAATATACACAAAAACAGTAATTTATGCAAGTTTTATGTAGTCAGTGAACGGATGATTTTGGTCGATGAAGTGCTGGCGCACTTGTACACCGCTCCACCGTCCACATTGCCTTGAGCAACGTGCCACCATGCTAAGCATGTTCCGTGATGATTTTACACGGAAGCACCGCACCATAAATTCGGAAGCCCTTGCAAAACAACGCTCGCTAACTCGCGTCTGCTTCCCAACACTAAAGCTCTCTGCGAGTGGGTCTTACGGGCTGTAAAATAAAGATACCATATTTTTTATCAAACGCTAAATTACACTCTGTTAGGTCAAGCTGTTTGACCAGTATGCGCGTTACACTTCTATTTGCGGGAGGACTGTATGAGCAATGATCACGAAGACAGAGCATCGCGTATTCGCGTTACGGGGTTGACTGCGATACCGATTGGGGTGAAGGGATATGTCAAGGTCGAGACGAATGCCGGGATTACGGGCTGGGGTGAGATCAATAACATGGATACAAAGGTGACCTGCGCGCTTGCAGAGTCGCTTTCCGAGTTGATTATTGGAGAGAATCCCACGCGTACGGAGCATCTCTGGCAACGGATGTTCCGCGCACATCGCAATATCCGCAACGGCGGTTTGATGGTTCACACGATTTCTGCGATTGATATGGCGCTGTGGGATATCTGTGGGAAGCTGCACGGGGTTCCGGTGTATCGCCTGTTGGGCGGTCCGTGCAGGGACAAGATATGGATGTATCCAAGTCCAAAGGCGATCAAGACGGGACCGGGCGGTGCCCAGTATTTTGCGGGTACGCCTGCCGAGATTGAGGCAATTGTTCAGAAGATTAAAGATGCGAGGGAGAAGGTGGGACACGACGGTGCCGTGATGTTCGATGCACATAGCTGTTTGCCGCCACCTCTGGTCAGGCAGTTTGCGGGTTATTTGAAGTCCGATGATTTGCTGTTTTTGGAAGAGGCGTGGGTGCCGGGGAATATAGAGAATATGAAGAAGGTCCGCGAGATGGTGCCGGTGCCCCTTGCGACGGGTGAGCGGGATCGCACGATCTGGGAGGTGCGGGAGATTTTGGAGGCGCAGGTGATTGATGTGCTTCAGCCGGATTGTGGTCACGGCGGGGGTATTACCCAGATGAAGAAGGTGGCTGCGCTCGCCGAAGCGCATTTTGTTCCCATTGCACCGCATTGCACGATGTCCCATCTGGGTTTGACGGCGAGCCTGCATGTGGCGGCGTCGGTGCCGATGTTTTTGATTCACGAGGGGTACGCGGGTGTGCTTCCCGAAGATGTGGCGATTAAGACCTGGGAAATGGATGACGAAGGTTATGTATCGTTGCCCGAGGGACCCGGGCTGGGCGTTGAGGTCAATGAAGCGCGCGCAATCGAAGTGGGTAAGAGTCCAGCGCGTCCATTCGAGTGGCCGAATGCGAGGCTCCGGGATGGGGCGGTGTCAGATTATTGATAGAGGAGCAGGCTGATGAATACGGATGCGAGGAAGATCTACGACGAGGCGATTGTGATAGATGGCCTGAGCATTAGCAACTGGGAGAGCGATGCGGTGTTCAGGCGTTTGCGAGCCGGCAATATTACCGCGATCAATGCCACGGTGGCTACGTGGGAAAATTTTGTGCAGACGATGGCGCATCTGTCGGCGTGGATGCGGCGCTTTCGCGAGCGCGATGACATTTTGCAGGTGAAAGAGACGGCCGATATTTATGCCGCCAAAGAGCAGGGGAAGACCGGGATTATTCTCAGTTTTCAGAATGCTTCGCCCATAGAAAACGAGTTGGATCGCCTGGGGCTGTTTCTCGCCCTCGGCGTGCGGGTGATTCAACTGACCTATCACGAGACCAATTTGCTGGGTAGCGGTTGCTGGGAGCGAACCGATGGCGGTCTGAGTAATTTTGGCGTGGATGCGGTGCGCGAAATGAACCGGCTCGGTATTGTTATTGACCTATCGCATGTCGGTCCGAAAACGACGATGGATGCTATTGAGATGTCCGAGCAGCCAGTCGCCATTACCCATGCCAATGCCCGCAGTTTTTGCAATCATCCGCGGAACAAGGAAGAAGATGCGCTCAAGCTTCTCGCCGAAAAGGGAGGCGTTGTGGGTGCCACGTCTTATGCCCATTTTCTTCCCAAAGGATTCGATTCGACTGTCGAGGATTTTGTCGATGCTATCGACGATATGGTAGAGCGGGTCGGTATTGATCACGTGGCTATTGGGACGGATTCCACACACGATCAGCCGCTCGAGTTCTGGCATTATATCGGTTCGCAGCAGGGTACGAAGTTTCCCTCGACTTTTGCCGATGGCTCGGTGCCATATACTGAACTGAGCTTTCAACCGAAGGGAATTGACAGCCCGGCGGAGTTTCCCAATCTGGCAGAGGCACTCGTCAATCGCGGGTACAGTGCCGAGGATATCCCCAAACTTTTGGGCGGAAATTGGATGAATCTGTTTGAGCGGGTGTGGAATGTTTGAAGGAGCATGTGTGGCGAAAATAAGATCGAGGATTTTTCGATCCTAACGACAGGAGAAGGAGATGATCGACAATATCCACAAAATTGCCCTGGTCAGCGACGATATCGAAGGCGCCGTGCAATTTTATACCCGGACTCTGGGTCTGGTGGAAATTGAGCGCTTTCACAACGAGGATGACGAGGATTTCGTCTTTTTGCAGGCCGGAGATATTATTCTGGAGCTGATGCCCCAAAAGACCATGGACGCAGAAGTGGGCTTTCACCACATATCCTTTAAGGTCGATAGCGTTGACGACAGCGCCCTGGAACTCGAGGATAAGGGTGTAGATATTGCCGTGGCGCCTTTCGACGCCGAAGGAGCCGACATTCGGTTGAGCTTTTTCAACGGGCCGAATGATGTACTTCTGCAATTGTTTCGGCGCGAATCCGATCACGCCTGAATTGAGAGGTTTGCTATGAAAGTAGGTGTGTACGCTTCGATGTTCGGGAAGGATGATCCACCGCGCCTGGAGAGTGTGGAGAGCTATATCCAACTGGCGTACCAATTGAAGCTGGATGTGATCGATTTCCACAGTGGGCGCGGATTTCGGTCGAAGCAACCGGCGTACTTGCTCGAGGTGAAGATGCAGTGTCTCCGATACGGGCTGTCAATCGGATACCTGGCTTCGGGTGGGCATTTTGTGGGGTCCGATGTGGATCTGGCTGAGAAACTGGCTCAGGTCAGAGCAGATGTGGATACGGCGGCGTTTATAGGTGCGCCCATGATTCGGCTGTTTTGTGGGTCCCCGCTGGAAGATGCCGAAGCGCAGAGGCGGGAGATTCGGTGTTTTCAGGATGCGGTCGATTATGCCGCAGAGAAGGGGATCGCTGTAGGGCTACAGAACCATCCTTCTACAGGGGAAGATGTGCTGCGGATTCTGGAACAGACAGATCGGGAAAATTTTACGCTTATTATGGATACCGGACAATGGGTCGGATCGCCTGCGCGGAATCAGGGGGTGCCGGATCCAGAGGTGGATATCTATGCGTTTATGGAACAGACAGCGCCATATACCTCCCATGTCCGGGCCAAATTTTACAAGATCGATACGGGGGAGGAGGCGTGGCTGGATTATCCGCGGATTATTCAGATTTTGAAGGATGTGGACTTCAATGGCACGGTTTCGGTGGTTTTTGAAGGTAAGGATTTGAATGCGTGCGACGATACTGAGGTGATCCGACTGGCGGCTGCCCACCTGCGAGAGGTGATTGGAGGTGGGGATTGAATATTTTTTAATACTTTTCGCCATGCTTTTCGATCAGGTCTTCATTCCATTCAATGCCGAGGCCGGGCGCGTCGTTCATAATGACATGTCCGTCTTTAAATTCTAAATCGCCTACCATATCTGTGCTGAAGTTTCGCAGGTAATTTTCCACTACCAGTCCATTATCTACTGCGGCGACTAAGACGCAACCCAGAGCACCCTGTCCATGGGGAGCCATTTGCAGGTGATGGGCGCTGGCCATGGCCGCAATTTTCATCCATTCGCTGATTCCGCCACAGTTGTTTGGGTCGGCCTGGACGATGCGTACACCGCCGCGTTCGATCAGGTCGCGAAATCCCCAGCGCGTGGCTTCGTTTTCTCCACTGGCAACGGGATAGTCCAGTGCCTCGGCGACGAGTGCCGAGCCTTCGAGATCATCCGGGCGCACGGGTTCTTCATACCAGTAGGGGTCGTAGGCTTCGATCATGCGTCCAAATCGAATTGCGGTATGCGCGTCCCAGGCATTGTTCGCGTCGATCATCAGGGCGATGTCGTCGCCTATGGCTTTGCGTACGGCATGCACTCGTTCTGCGTCTTCTTTCAATGTGATGCCGGGCCATCCCACTTTCATTTTTACTGCTTGAAATCCCTGGCTTACATAGGTTGTCATTTCTTCGCAGAGTTCTGGTATTCCCTTGCCTTCTTCGTAATATCCACCCGCGGCATAGGCCCACAGTTTGTTTTGTACGCCGCCGAGCAATTTCCACACGGGTTGATTGAGTGCTTTGCCCTTTAAGTCCCAGAGGGCATTGTCGGTTGCGCTGATGGCGTTGATGTATTCGCCTTTGGCTATGGGTTTGCGCGTGCCGCCCATGAATATTTTTTCCCACAAATACGCGATTCGCATGGGATCTTCGCCGATCAATTTTTCTTTTAGGGTGTTCAGTTTTGTCCGAACAGATCCCGAACACATGGTCATGCCTATCAAGCCTTCATTTGTATAGATCTCCAATCTGGCGCGGGACTTGGAGCGCGTGGTGACAATCGAGTTCCAGAATGGTTTTTCCAGGTGTTGTTTTACAACTGTCATTTTGATATCTGTGATTTTCATTGTGGTCTCCTGTAGAAAAGCGCGAATCAACGAATCAACGAATGGAATTCGCACTGACTTTGGGAGGTTGGGCAGGGTTCGTCTATTCGTCTATTCGTCTATTCGTTAGTTTTGCCGTCAATATAAAGTGCATCCCGAGCGCGACAAAGGAAATCTCACCTGTTCTGGTATTGCTTGTGCTGTTCTGGGCGACGGGTTATCATACTTCACAATGGGTTTTTTTCAGGACAAATTGCCAAGGAGGTCAGGGGTATGAAAAAGAGATCTGTTACCGCTACCCCATCCGAAATCATTGTCGAGCAACTCGCCGCGCTGGGTGTGCAGTATGTGTTTAACAATTCTGGCTCTCGGGAGGCTCTCTTTTTTGACGCGCTCCACATAAATCCCAATGTTCACGGTATTCTGGCACTTCACGAGGGTAGTGTGGCCGCGATGGCGGGGGGATATACACAGGGGAATCTCGATCCGGCTGTGATGGTCGTCCATCTGGGTGCCGGGTTGGCGCAGTGTTTGGGGCAGTTGATCAATGTTTGGAGTGGTAGTCTGCCCGTTGTGGTGCTCACGTTTGCGGGAGATACGGGGAGTTATGGAGACAGGGTGGGTCTGGATTTGACGCATAATGTGGGGCCGACTTCGATTGCAGAGCCTTTTACCAAGGCGAGCTGGACGGTGATTGAATCGGATGGCTTGCCGCAGGCGATTGAGCGCGCACTGCGGGTTGCCAAAACACCGCCGGTCGGTCCGGTTCATCTCGCTGTTTACGATCGGTTGCTCGGAAATGATATGGTGAGTACAGAGATTATTGAGGGGGAGATTCAGTCTGTGCGGGCGGGTTATCCGGCAGATGAGGATGTCGAAGCCGTTATTCGCGCGTTGTCCGATGCCCAGCGGCCGCTGTTTTATGTTGGGGACGGTATTTGGAAGAGCGGGGCAGAGGCGCGGGTTATGGCGTTGGCCGAGCAGTATGGCTGCCCGATTGCGGGTACATGGACAGAGATGCGCAGGACTCCGCAAAGCCACAGTCTGCACTGCGGGCGGATCGCAGAGGCTATTGCCGAGGTGTCACCCGATCTGATTGTGTGCATTGGCGTGCGTCACAATGGTCGTGGGAAACCCCAGGATTTCGATGCGTTGTCGGGGGCGCAACGCCTGATTGGGATTGGGCCAGATGTCGAGAATTTTACGAATCTTCCGGGATTGGATCTCGCGATTTTGGCAGATGAGTTCAGGACGCTTGAATGTCTTGAGCGCGCTTCGTCTCAGGTGTCTTTTGCCGAGCGCCTCGCCCGCGCCGAGATGCAGGCTGCTTCTCTTCACGCAAAGCGAAAAGCGGCGGCAAAGCGCGTGGCGCGGGAGGCCGGGCAAGTGAGACCCTATGTGCTGGTGGATGCAATTGATCGGGGGCTGGAGAGGTTGGGTGGTGGTTTGATGATGGTCGAGCAATACGCTCTGCCAATAGATAGTCGAGGAGATGCTTATGGCGCGGGGCGCAATGTCTATGTCCGGGCGGCTGGGGGATCGGAGGGTTATGGGATTGGTGGTACGATTGGGTTGAAACTGGCGGTGCCGCATAAGCCTGTGGTTGGGCTGGTGGGCGATGGGTCGATGTATTATGCCGATTCCGGGCTTTGGACGGCTGCCCACCACCAGATTCCGGTGCTTTTTGTGATTCCAAATAATCGATCTTATGGGATTGTGGCGACTAATTTTGAGCGGGCGGGCGGTGTGATGAAGGAGACGGGAGAATATCCGGGTGTGGTTCTGGATGGGATTGATCCGGTGAAAATTGCAGAGGGGTTTGGTGTGGAGGGGATGCAGGTCGATGAAGAATCGGATCTGGAAGGCGCGATTGCACGGGGATTGGATGTGGTGGAGGGCGAGGAACGCCCCTTTTTGCTGGATGTGAAATTGCCTCTTGGGCTACCCGAGGGCGGACGGGCGGCAACGCCTTTCCATCTCACGGAGATTCGGAGTAAGGCGAGTGCGGCGTAATAGGTAATGGGGTAAATTTGAAAGTTTAAGTTGCATATTGTCACATATTCGGTTATTTTAGGTGCTATGATTAAGCGCGAGATTACACCCTTTCTGGTCGAACTTTTCGAAAAATATCCGTTTGTCACTGTGACTGGACCGCGTCAGTCCGGCAAGACCACCCTTTGCCGCGTAGCTTTTCCGCATCTGAAGTATGTCAACCTGGAAGCTCCCGATCAGCGGGAATTTGCCGAGTCCGATCCCAGAGGCTTTCTCTCTCATATCGGCGAGGGGGCCATTTTGGACGAGATTCAGCGCGTGCCAGAGCTTTTGTCCTATTTGCAGGTACTTGCCGACGAACAGCGCAGAAATGGCCTTTTCGTACTCACGGGCAGCGAGCAGTTCAGGCTCTCCGATGCCATTAACCAGTCCCTGGCAGGGCGCACAGCACTGCTTCGCCTGTTGCCGTTCTCACTTGCAGAACGCCGAGGAACTGGCGTGAGCGAGAGCGTAGATGATATCCTGTACTCTGGTTTTTATCCCCGCATTCACGATCAGAAACTCGAACCGCGTCAAGCTCTTGGCGACTATTTCGAGACTTACGTCGAGCGCGATGTGCGCCAGATTGGGGAGATTCGCAATCTTTCCAGTTTTCGTCGCTTCGTTCGCTTGTGTGCCGGGCGCGTGGGGCAACTGGCCAATCTCTCGGCTCTGGGTGCAGACGCTGGCGTTTCTCACACTACGGCGCGACATTGGCTGACGGTCCTGGAAGCGAGCTACGTGGTTTTTCAACTTCCGCCGTTTTACGCCAATATTCGCAAGCGGCTGGTCAAGTCTCCCAAGCTGTACTTCTACGATGTCGGGTTGGCGAGCTATCTTATAGGCATTGAGCATGCCGGGCAGATTGCCACCCATCCGCTACGCGGGGCGCTGTTTGAAAATGCAGTTGTGGTGGAGACTCTCAAGTACCGTTTCAATCGGGGACACCGGTCCAATTTGTCTTTTTTTCGAGACGCCCGGGGGTTGGAGTGCGATCTTCTGTATGAGAATGGCGATGGTATCTGTGCTATTGAGATCAAGTCCGGTGCTACAATTGCCTCTGACTATTTTAACGCGCTCAACCGGATTGCAAAGGTACTGCCGCAAATTTCCGGCAAAGTAGTCGTCTATGGGGGTACAGACCGGCAATCTCGACGAGATGGTGAGGTTGTGCCGCTGGCCGGTCTGGGCGAGGTGCTCAAGCGGTTTGAGCGCGGGGTACTTTAGATTACGCGATTCACTAATCACTTTTTTCAGGAGATAGTTTTATGGCACTTAAAGTTGGCGTTGTTGGTATGGGTGGTATTGGCAACCGGCATGCGGGCTGTCATGCAGAAGACGACCTTGCAGATCTCGTTGCGGTGTGCGATGTTGTCAAAGAGTCCGCGGATAGGGCTGCGGAAAGACACGGTGTTAAAGCTTATTATAGTCTGAAAGATATGTTGGAGAACGAGGATCTGGATATTGTCGATGTTACGACCGGGGGAAATGAGAATGGCAGTTGGCACTATGAACCGACGATGGAGGCTCTCGCCGCTGGCAGACACGTTCTGTGTGAAAAACCCCTGTCCAACGATATTGATGAAGCCCGCGATATGGTCGCTTATGCCGCAGAACAAAATCTGTACCTCGGCTGCAATCTCAACCATTATTTTTCTCAACCTGCGGACAAGGCGCGAGAATATATCGCAGAAGGCAAAGTGGGCGAACAAATTTACTGTATTCACAAGATGGGTTTTGCAGGTGGTGAAGCGACTTATAAACCAGGCAAAGGGCCGAAGTCGTGGGGGCATCCCTATTTTCACGTCAAGGCTTTTCTCACGCATCCTTTTAGCGTGATGCGCGATTTTTGCGGCAATATCACCCATGTGCAGGCATTTTTTGACCGTCCGAGTTTTCGCAAGCAAGCGGGCGATCTCATGATTTCCCTCAATAGCATTCACGTGCGTTTTGAAAGCGGCGCGATGGGTTATTTGCTGAGCCAGCGCGGCGATGTCACTTTTGGTCTGGGTGGCTGGTGGAGTGTTGAAGTGGCGGGTACGCGCGGGACTTTTTGTATTGAAAATTGCGTTGAAAAGATCACTTTCTGGCCTGCGCCTGGCACTGCGCCTATGCCAGAGAATATGTCGCACGGTGCTGCGCCCGATCCCATTGTCGATGATACGGGGATTACTGACTTTGGCTCCACTTTTCCCAATCGCATCCACGCTTTTCTCGAGGATGTCACCAATGGTGTGCCCAGGGAAGAACTCCGCGCTTCGGGTCACGATGCGCTCGCGGCTCTCGAATACACGTGGGCGGCGATTGAGTCCTATGAAAATGGCGGTGTGCTCGTCACGCCCAATCCCCTGCCTTTGCTCAAACGAGATCCGATGACTTAAAAAGCAAAAAACGGGACCAGATTCAGGTGTCCCGTTTTTTGCAATAGTCTTTGTCAGTGGGGCATGAAGGCGAGTGAATGGTGTACTACTGCGGTAGTAGTCAATGCTTCCTGTGTAACATCAGTGATGTAATGGGAATCATTTCAATGGCAGATGGTGTATAGGCCGATAGCGGAAGAATTTCTTTGATGGGTGAGCGTTGAAGAATATCTACAACCATATCTCTCAGTGAATCGGATAGGTCGTTCAGGCCCGTCAAGGGAAAACTTCGAGGCCCTATATTCGTTTGTTGCGTCAAAATCGAATAGTCGAAAAATGTCAGTCCAACAGCTTTGCGTTTGGCCTTATCAATCCGAAGTAGAATATGATCATTCAGCGCAATGCCTGTTGCTTTAACATTGGGTTCAAATGAAATATAGAGTGTATCACTTTCTCTGTCGTAGTTGAAATTGGGTTCATTCATATTGTCAGAATCTCTTTTTGGTACGCTGTGAGAATATAATTGTTCGCAATCTCATGGCCGTTTACTTCCCGAAATTTAAAAAGGACAATGGCGACGATATGCGTATTGTCTCCGACCAGATCGTCAAAGGATTTGCTGTATCGGTATTTATGAAAATTCAAGGGTTCTTGTTTGCGTTGTCCCAATCGAATTGTATCCCGAAGATGTGCTTCAAAATTCCGCATTTCAGGATGGTTCCAGGGATCAATAATGTGCTCCCATCTTTCATCGGTAAGATAGATGGTGTTGCCGTGTCGATCTTTAACCGCCCATCGTCTGCCGATAGCCATGCAATTTCCTATTCACACAATGAAGAAAAATAGCTGAAAAGTCAAGCATGTTGCGTTCATTTCACGCTGTTCAACTTGAACATATTGTTCATTAATACCTGCAATTTCCGGGTTGTATTTCACTCTTGCAAATTCCATGCCAGTCCCTTTTATAGATTAAGAAATAGTTGTAAAATCGGTGCAAGAGGCTTATGTTATCGCTGTCGAAGAATATCCAATCTCTTTTAACAAAGGAAGTAGCTATGAATCTAAGGGAAGAAATCAAGGACGATATCGCGATTATTACCCTTACAGGTGAACTGATGGACGGTCCTGATGTTATGCCGTTTCATGACCACATCAAGCAACTCGTTGCAAGTGGTACCAATCGCGTGATTGTCGATTTTTCTGCTGTCAGATGGTTTGGCAGTGCGATGCTCGGGGTTCTCACCGCATCTCTGGCGACGGTTAAGGCTGCAGGTGGCGATTTGCGTCTGGTGGGTATTACCAGAAGAATCGAGAGCATTCTCATGGTTACGTCTCTGGCTTCGGCTTTTCAAACGTTCAGGACGGTGAACCGCGCTATGGTCAGTTTCAGGCATGAGTAAACGACCATCCGCAGAGCGGATGGCTTTTGACAATTGACGATGTCACATTCTGGCCTCACCCGCAGTGTTCGATTGTATCCGATTTATGCCCCTCTCGCGCAGGCGTACTTCTGGTTGCCTGTCTTTTTTCTCTATTTCAACCAGCACATGCCCATTGAGCAGGTGCTGCGCCTCGAAGCTATTTACTATGTCGCCGTTGTTATTCTCGAAGTGCCTTCCGGGTATTTGTCCGATATCCTGGGTCGCCGTCTGACCCTTCTAATTTCTGCTGTTTCAGCGATTTTTGCGTACGCTCTCTTTTTTGCGGGTGGGTCTTTTGACGTTTTTGTGCTGGCGCAAATTGGGTTGGCTGCAAGTATGGCCTTTCGATCTGGCACGGAAACGTCGTTTCACTACGATCTGCTCAAATGTTTGGGGCGAGAAGACGCCTATCCCCAGCGCGAAGCGCGCATTACGCGGAATGTTTTTATTGCTTCAGCAGGTGCCGCGCTTCTTGGAGGGGTGGTGTCTATCTATGCTTTGCGCGTTGCTTATGGTTTTTCTTTTTTAACGGCGTGCGTGGCTTTTGTGCTGGTTTTGTTATTTGCCGAACCCGACCGGGAGCCCAGTTCTGAGCGACAGGCGTCGGGTTTTTTTCCCCAGATTCGCGCCTGCCTCGCGTATCTCAGTCAACCCGTGCTCGGGTGGTTGATGTTGTTTTCCGTTTTTATGACGGTTGTCAATCATATCCCTTATGAATTTTATCAGCCCTATATCCAGTTGCTCGGCGCCCAGGCTCCCACGCCGTTGCTTACGGGTTTACATACGGCGCTGACGATGGGCATTGCCGCGTGGTTTGCAAAACAGAGTATTCGCCTGCGCGATCATTTCGGTACCCGGTCAGCACTTATGCTCAGTGCAGGGGTGCAGGTTGTTCTCATTTCATTGATGGGGTTCTTTTTTCACCCTGTTGTTGCCCTTCTGTTGGCTTTTCGCTCTGTCCCTCGCGCGCTTATGATTGCGCCTCTCAATGCGGCGACTGTGCCGCGTTTGCAACAACACCATCGCGCGACGTATCTTTCGATCCAGAGTCTGATTGGGCGTTTGTCATTTTCGCTTTGTCTTGCTCTTCTCGCTGGTGTTTCAGAAGGTTCAGATGTTGCGCTGTCGCATACGCTTTTGCAGTGCGCGGTGTTTGCCATTGCGGGGTGTGTCGTTCTCGCTGTTCTCGCTGTTGTGATTCCCAGGTCGCAGTGGCGATTGACCCCTGAATAGGATTTGATGATGAACTCATTTCTTAGAAAACCGAATTTGTTATTTATCTTTACTGATCAACAGCGCGCGGATACGATGCGGTGTTATGGCAATGATCATATTGATACGCCGCATCTCAATGCGCTTGCGGATAAGAGTTTTGTCTTTGAGAATGCCTATGTGAGTCAGCCCGTGTGCAGTCCCTCGCGCGCCACGATGTTGTGTGGTCTCTACCCGCATACCGCGCGCGTGCCGGCGTGCAATGTTCCGCTGCCTCGAGATGTGCAAACTATTGCGGAGATGGTTTCTTCCGATTATCGCTGTTGTTATAATGGCAAGTGGCATCTCGGCGATGAAATTTTTCCGCAGCACGGTTTTTCCGAGTGGGTTGGCACCGAGGATTCGTATCGTCGTTTTTTTTCGAGTTCTGAACGCCATGCATACCGCAGTGACTACCATCATTTTCTCGTGGAAAATGGTTTTGAGCCCAATTCCGAATCCGAAGGCCACCGCGTTTTTTCCCGCCATGTTGAAGCGAGTATGGATGAACCGTTTACCAAGGCGTCTTTCCAGGGTGACCGCGCTGCCGAATTTATACGCGCCTGCGGCGATGATCCCTTTGTTCTCGCGGTTTCTTATCTGGAGCCGCACCCACCGCATACGGGTCCACTAAACGATTATTACGATCCTTCAGGACTTCCCGTTGGTCCCGCGTTTCGCCAGAAGCCGCCGGCTAATGCGTCTCTTCTCAATCGCGTTTTGTCCGCTTATTATATGGAGTCCGAAGAATACGGTTATGATCTTCGCACAGATGAGGGCTGGCGTGCTGTTCGCGCGCGCTATTATGGCAATGTTACGCTGCTTGATCGCTCTGTTGGCAAGATTCTTGCTGCGCTTGAGGAGAGCGGGCAGGCGGATAATACGATTATTGTGTTTACCAGCGATCACGGTGAGATGGTGGGCGATCACGGCATTTTGGGCAAGACTGTTTTGTACGAGGAGTCCGTCAAGGTTCCGCTTCTCATGCATGTGCCCTGGTTATCCGATCAGCAGCGTGTGATCGGGGGGAATATTTCACATATTGATCTCGTGCCTACGCTTCTGGATTTGATGGGTGAATCCATTCCCGATCATTTGCAGGGTGAGAGCCGCGTGTCCGCGCTGGATGGCGATGCGACACTATTGGAGAATGATGTTTTTATTCAGTGGAACCGCAATGATGGACATCCGCGTCCCGGTGAGGCTGAGGTCAATCCCGCTATGAGTACGCCCTGGCGATCTATCATTTCTGCTGACCGCTGGAAGCTCAATCTCAGCGCGCACGATCAGTGCGAACTATACGATCTGAACGCCGATCCATATGAAACTGTCAATTATTTCGACGATCCCAAATGCAGAGATCGTATTCGAGACCTGACCGAGCGTATTCGTCAATGGCAGATGCGGACAGATGATAGGGTTCCGTTGCCTGGGATTTAGGAGGAGGTTTGCCTTGTTTTCCAAGCGAGAACAATTTGCCCGCGATGGGTTCTTTGTGTTTGAGAATATTCTCGATTCTGTCCTGGTGGATCAATTGCAGCGCTTTAGCGATGATGTGCTCTCGGAACAGGAGCCGGAGCATTTTGAGATGCATCGCACGACCGGGAGTATGGTCATGATCGATTGGGCTATGGCTTATCAGTATCCGGTGATGGCTGAACTCATCGCCCATCGCAATGCGCTCAATGCGTTGAAACAACTCGGGTTTGATGAACCAAAGTTTGGGCATGGACGCATTATCAGCAAGCCGCCGCATAGTCCACCGCTGTTCTGGCATGAAGATGGGCGTTTTTGGGATGATCCGGTGAGCTATACGACGCAGCCCATTCAGTGCTTTTTGATGTATTATCTGACCGATACGATGCCGCAAAATGGGTGTTTGCGCGTGGTTCCGGGGTCGCATCTAAAACGCCATGCCTTACACGACGAGATTTCTCCAAGCCATACAGATGAGCTTAGAAAATATGCCAATCCGGACGATCCAGGGTTTTCGCGGGTGGATGACGAGATCGATGTTCCCGTTAAAGCCGGCGATCTCGTGATGGGTTATGGCAGTCTGTTGCACGCTTCGCATGCGAATCAGACGGATCAGCGCAGGACTGTGCTTACGATGTGGTACTATCCGGACTTTGTCGCTTTGCCCGAGCGCACACAGGCTACGGTCGCTCTGGCAGAAGGTAATAACAGTGATGCTGTGTCATCGTCTGAGTTACAGGCTCTGATGGAGCCGCTTAGAATCTCGTATGATGGCGAGGCAGAGCCGATAGAGATACAGTGGATACCGGGTGAGGGGTTGAAGTGAGAAGATGTCCAATTTGAAAAGAGGTTAGTTATGCCAAAAGTCCTTCTCGCGTCTAATAAGCGCGTCCGAGATAGCTATTTTCCGCCGGCGGAACTCGCCCGTCTCGAGACCTTTGCCACATGGGATTGGTTTGAGTGCGAGGGCGGCAATATTTACGAATCCCATCGCGACCCCGGAATTATTGCGGGTTTAATTGATTGTATTGGGGATGCGGATGCTGTTGTTGTGTGCTCCGGTTGCCCCAAGATCGATGCCGAGGTGATGGATAATGCGCCAAATTTGAAGTTGGTTGGCGAATTGGAAGGCGACCGCTTTGCCGCGCGCATTGATCTCGATGCTGCCTGGGAACGCGGTATCCGCACGGTTGATACGACTCAGGGGTCGTCTTATCCAGTTGCCGAATGGGCGCTCGCGCTTATCCTGATCGCGTTGCGCAATGCAGGGGCGGCTTTTCGCCGCATTATCGTTGGCGATACCATTGGCGCTAAGAACCGCGATATGCGCGGTATGTTGACCGACAAGCGCGTGGGTCTTATTGGGTGTGGGCATATGGGCCGCCGTCTGATTTCTTTTTTGCGTCCTTTTAATACGGATATCTGGGTTTACGATCCGTATTTGTCTCGCGATATTGCCGAGATTGTCGGTTTTACGCAGACTTCGATGGATAAGATTTTTGCGGAATGCGATGTTATTGTCTGTGTTGCCCCGCTTACACCGCGCACCAGAGGTATGATTGGGAAACGAGAACTCGATCTCATCCGACCCGGGTCGGCTTTTGTCAATGTTTCGCGCGGCGCGATTGTCGATTCAAATGCTTTGATCGAACGCCTTAAGCGAGGTGATATTACCGCGGGTCTCGAGGTTTTTGATCCGGAACCCATTCCTCCCGATAGTGAGATTATTCACCTTCCCAATGTGTTTTTAAGTCCGCATTTTTCGGGGCATACGGGCGATGATTATCCGCACTTTTTCAAACTTATGGTCGATGAACTCGATCGCTTTTTTCAAGGCCACGAAACGTGGTTTGACCTTACGCCACAATCGCAGGCGAATCGCAGAGGCGACTGATTGCTTTTTCAAGTTCTGCATTTTGGGTATATTCATACCAACTATATCGGGAGATGTTATGTTTCGCCTCTTTCTCACAGCTTTCTGCGTCATTTTGATGGCTTGCCAGAATCCGCCAGAACAGAAAGCCGAACCCCCTCAGCGACCGCAGTTTGCCGCGGCAGATATTGAAAGGGGGAAGGCTCTTTACACAAAATATGGGTGCGCGGTTTGCCATGGTCGCAATGGCCATGGCAATGGTCAGATCGCGCGTACTCTCAATCCAAGGCCCCGCGATTTTCACGATCCAAAGGTTTATAAATACGGGCGTTCGGTTGAGGCTGTTTCGCGTACGATACTCAAGGGCGCGCTCAATGAACGAGGTATGGGTATGCCTGGCTATCCCCAAATCTCAGAGGAAGAACGCAGGATTATTTCCATTTTTATTGTTTCGCTACAGAAATGAGAGTGTGTATAAAAAGTGGGATATTTTTTCTGACCCTCATTCTGCTGGGGATGGGATGCAGTGATCGGGAGATTTCTTCTGTGACCATTAAAAACGCATGGGTCCGGCAGAATATTCCGCCACAGTCTATGACTGCGGCTTATTTGGCTATTCACAATGAGGGGATGGCGACTGCGCTCGTTGCTGCTTCTACGCCTGCGGCTGAGGTTGCCGAGATTCACGTTATGACGACGGATGGCAATATTATGCGTATGAAAAAAATTGACCGTTTGCCGATTCCGGAAGATGGTTCAGCGACTTTGCAACCGGGGGGTAACCATCTTATGCTTATTGGTCTTAGACGCGATTTGGCTCCAGGCGATTCTCTTGCGCTTACGCTTACTTTTGAAAATGGTCAGGTGGAGACGCTTCGGGCACCTGTTGTTTCTTTTCGGAGTGAAGGGCGCAGATGAATACGATCCGCAGATGGGCGCAGATGGACACAGATAAATGGCGAGAGATAAGGGGGGACTGGAGAGGCTTTTTGCACTTTGTACTTTGCTCTTTGCTGTTGCTATTTATGGCCTGTAAACCGCTTGAGCGCGCGCCGCAATCCGATCCCGATCTCACCCTTTCTGCCGATCCCTTTCCTTTTGGCGGTGATTTGACGCTTGTTGACCACGATGGTAATTCTTTCCATTTGACGGAGCAACAGCGTCCGTTTCTTCTCTTTTTTGGCTATGCGAGTTGTCCCGATGCGTGTCCCCAAACGATGGCGCGGCTTGCGAGTGCTTATACGATTTTGGGTGAGGATGCACGCGATCTGAAGACGCTTTTTGTGAGTGTTGATCCCGGGCGTGATTCCCCGCAAATGCTCAAATCTTATTTGTCGCATTTTGACGTGCCAGCTATTGGGCTTACGGGGGTGCAGGATAGCATTGATGCGGTGGTTAAACGCTATGCGGCTCATTATGAGATTGGTGAGCAGGGTTCTGCGGCAGGGTATCTTATCGACCATTCCCTCTATACCTATCTCATTGACCAGAACGGCGATTTGCGCTTCTTTTTTCGCCCGTCTCATACTGCCGAAGAAATTGCGACTGTGGTTCGTCAGTTGTCCAGGTAGATTTTGGGGGATAAAGCATGATGCGAGTCGCTTGCGATGTTCCCTGCACAGAGGGGATCAAATACGCGGGGTCTAAGTTGAAACTTCTTCCGCATATTTTGCAATTGGTCAAGAGGGTGGATGCAAAGACGGTGTTGGATGGTTTTTCGGGTACGACGAGGGTGTCGCAGGCGCTCGCGAGGCTGGGTTATACGGTTGTTTGCAATGATGTTGCGGTGTGGTCGAAGATTTTTGGGACGTGTTATTTGCTGAATAAGAAGAGGCGAGAGGATTATCAGCCGCTTATCGATCATCTCAATGCGCTTTCGCCTGTGGATGGGTGGTTCACGGAGCACTATGGGGGCTATGCCAATGGTGGGTGTGCGATACAGCGGGATGGGCGCAAGAAGCCGTGGCAGATTCACAATACTCGCAAATTGGATGCGATTCGAGGGGAGATTGACGCGCTGAAGCTGGATCCGGTTGATGAGGCTGTCGCGCTTACGAGTCTGATTTTGGCGCTGGATCGCGTGGATAGCAGTTTGGGGCATTTTGTTTCTTATCTGAAGGATTGGTCGCCTCGCTCTTATAAGGAACTTGTGCTGAAGGTGCCGAATATTTTTTGTTCATCTGGGGAACATCGGGTATTTCAGAGGGATATTTTTGATCTCGTTCCAGATATATCTGTTGATCTGGCGTATTTCGATCCGCCTTATGGATCGAATAACGAGAAGATGCCGCCGTCGCGGGTGCGATATGCTTCGTATTACCATGTGTGGACGAGTGTGATTTGCGCCGATAAACCAGCCCTTTTCGGGAAGGCCAATCGCCGCAGGGATACGTCGGATACGGTGGCGGCGTCTGTTTTTGAGGCGTTTCGGCGGAATGATGAGGGGCGTTTTATTGCTGTTGAGGCGATTGAGAATCTGATTGCGGCGACGCGCGCGCGGTGGATTATTCTGTCGTACAGTTCTGGCGGGCGGGCGACTGCCAGGGCGTTGAACGATGTGATGCGGCGCAATGGCGATCTGGTAGATGTGGTTGCGCTCAATTACAAGAAGAATGTGATGGCGGGGATGAAGTGGACGAATGAGTGGTTGAGAGATGCAGAGGAACCGAACCGGGAGTTTTTGTTTTTGCTCCAGAAGAAGGCGGTCTGACACATACTATGTCTCCAATTCTCTTTGAATACGGGCCGATTCGCATCGGCGTTTATGGCGTGATGCTCGCGGTTGGTTTGCTTTGTGCCTCGTGGGTGCTCAAGCGCGAGTTTCGGCGTCGGGGTCTCGATCCCACGTTGTCAGATCGCATTGCGTTTGCCGCTGTGATTGGCGGTATTGTGGGCAGTAAAATTTTTCACGTTTTTGAGTATCCCCACGCTTTTGTGGCCGATCCTTTTGGGACGATTTTTTCCTCTGTGGGCTGGGCCTGGTATGGCGGGTTTTTGGGCGGGGCTGCGACTGTGCTCCTTTGGCTTCGCCGGTATAATGCGCTCGATTGGCCCGCTGTGGATGCGATTGCTCCGGCTCTTGTGGTGGGGTACTTTTTTGGGCGGGGAGGATGTGAGCTTTCGGGCGATGGATGCTATGGGATTCCCACGAATTTGCCCTGGGGTATGGCTTATCCCAATGGTCTTGTGCCCACGCTCGATTTTGTGCATCCGACGCCGATTTACGAGATGATTCAGATGGTTTGTATTTTCGGGGTTTTGTTGGCTCTGCGCGATCGTCTCAGACCCGGTATGATTTTTGGTCTTTATCTCGTTTTGATGGCTGTTGCTCGCTTTTTTGTCGAGTTTGTGCGTCTCACGCCCGAGGTTTTTATAGGGCTTACGGTGCATCAATGGGTCAGTATTGGTCTCGTGGTTACGGGGATTTATCTCATTAATTTCCGTCGAAAAAGACTTCAGAATTGACAAAATTATGACCTCGGTTTATTTTTGAACTCGATTATGGATATTCGATTTTACAATACGCTGACGAATCGCGAAGAAATTTTTGAGCCGCTCGATCCTCCAAATGTGGCGATGTATTCCTGTGGTCCAACGGTGTACGATTTTGCCCATATCGGCAATTTTAAGTCTTTTTTGTTTTCCGATGTGCTCCGTCGTTTTCTCGAATTGGCCGGTTATCATGTTACTCATGTGATGAATATTACCGATGTGGGGCATATGACGGACGACGATGTGGCCGATGCGACTGGCGAGGACAAAATCGCGGTGGCTACACGCAAGCTCAAGGAAGAAAAGAAGTTGGGTAAGTTGCCCGATGATGCGATTTCCAATCCCGATGATCCGTTTGAGGTGGCGCAATATTTCACGGATGCATTTGTCGAAGATGCGCGTTTGCTGGGGATTAAAGTGGCGCACGACTATCCGCGCAATATGCCGCGTCCCACGGAACATATCGATGCCATACAGATGATGATTCAGAAGCTGTTGGACAAGGGCCACGCCTATATTGCCGATGATGGTGTGGTTTATTTTAGTGTTGAATCTTTTCCCGAATACGGTCGTCTGTCGGGCAACGATCTCGATCAACTCATCGCGGGTTCGGGTGGGCGCGTGCTTGAGGAACACCAGGCGATCAAGCGCAATCCCGCTGATTTCTTTTTGTGGAAACCCGATCCGTCGCATATTATGAAATGGCCTTCTCCCTGGGGTGAGGGGTATCCGGGCTGGCATATCGAGTGTTCGGCTATGGCGATGAAGATGCTGCGGCGCGAGGTTATCGATATTCACACGGGGGGCGAGGATAATATTTTTCCGCACCACGAATGCGAGATTGCCCAATCGTGTTGTGCGACGGGGCATTCGCATTTTGCCAGGTACTGGATTCACCCGCGCTATTTAATGGTTGAAGGCGAGAAGATGTCCAAGAGCAAAGGCAATTTTTTTACGGTGCGGGATGTGCTCGATGGCAAGGTGACCGGGCGTCCTGTTCATCCTTCGGTTTTGCGTTACGAACTTATTAAGACGCATTATCGCACGCAGACCAATTTTACGCAAAAGGGCGTTCGTGATTCGGCCAATGCCGTGCGAAGATTTCACGAGTTTGGGCGGGGGCTTGTCCAGGCGGCGAATGGAAGTGCGACTGAGGTCGGCAACGATCAACCCGTTGTTGCCGATTTTCTCAGTGCTTTGTCCAGCGATCTCAATATTAGTGCAGCACTTGCCGTGGTGCATAACTGGATGGGGCAAGAGGTAGATGACCCGTCCGAAGCGCTGGATGTGTTTGATAAGATCAATAGTGTGCTGGGGATTGCCGATGTCAAGGCTAAGTCGTCTGAATCGTCGGATGAGGTAGATACCAGCGAGGCGATTTGCAAACAGATTGATGAGGCCCGCGCATCTAAAGATTACGATACTGCTGATCGTCTGCGGCAGGATCTCATCGATGCGGGCTACGAGGTGCGTACTACGCCGGAGGGGACGATGGCTGTGAAGCAGTTGGCTTAGAAGAAGGTGGATGACTTTTATGAATTTTCCGATTACTCGCATGCGCCGTTTGCGCCAGAGTGAGACTGTGCGCCGAATGGTGCGCGAAAATTATGTGCGCGTTGACGATTTGATTATGCCTCTGTTTGTGTGTCCGGGCAGAGGTGTGAAGAAAGAAATTGGGTCTATGCCGGGCAACCATCAGATGTCGATAGATGTCGCGGTTGAGGCGTGTAGAGAAATTGCCGATCTGGGCATTCCAGCGGTGATTCTTTTTGGGATTCCCGATCACAAAGACGCACGGGGGAGTGGGGCTTATTGCGATGATGGCATTATTCAGCGTGCGATATCTGCGATTAAAGAAACTACGCCTGATCTCTATGTGATTACGGATGTGTGTTTATGCGAATATACGGACCACGGGCATTGCGGTGTGATTGTGGATAACGATGTGCATAATGATGAAACGGTTGATCTTCTCGTCGAGGAATCCCTTTCCCATGTTCGCGCGGGCGCAGATATGGTCGCGCCTTCCGATATGATGGATGGCCGCGTTGGGGCTATTCGCTCTGCTCTGGATGCCCAGGGGTTTGACCATATACCGATTATGGCTTATGCTGCTAAATACTGCTCGGGTTTTTACGGTCCATTCCGAGAAGCGGCAGAGTCTGCGCCGCAATTTGGTGATCGCCGATCCTATCAGATGGATCCGGCAAATGGCGACGAGGCCATGCGCGAGGTGGCTCTGGATATTGAAGAGGGCGCGGATATCGTTATGATCAAGCCCGCATTGCCCTATCTGGATATTATTTATCGGGTGAAAACAGAGTTCGGCGTGCCGGTTGCCGCTTACAATGTCAGCGGCGAGTTTGCGATGCTCAAAGCGGCTTTCGCCAATGGTTGGCTGGATGAAGTTCGGGTGCGAGACGAGGTTCTGGTGAGTATTAAGCGCGCGGGTGCAGATCTTATTCTGACTTATTTTGCGCGCGATATTGCGCGGGTGGTGAGGTGAGAGGTTTTTATGGATATTACGATTGATCGCATTATGCAGAATTTTGATGTTCTCACAGATTGGGAAGATCGCTACCGGTATATTATTGAACTCGGTCGCAAGTTGCCGCCTTTTGATGAGAGATACAAAGTTGATGACAATCTGGTGCGGGGGTGTGTGAGCCAGGTTTGGCTCGTGACCGATGTTCGAGATGGCGATCCCCCAGTGATCGAATTTCGCGCAGATAGCGATGCGCAGATTGTCAAGGGGCTGGTCGCTATTTTGTTGTCGCTGTATTCGGGTAAGACTGCTCGGGAGATTCTCACGGCTGATATTCGCAGCATTTTTGAAAAGCTCGATCTCGCCAAACACCTCAGTATCAACCGCGCCAATGGCTTTGCCTCTATGGTCAAGCGCATTCACGAACTCGCGCTTGCCACAGCGGCATAGGTTGAGGAATGATAAAAAGGGCCTATGAGAAGGCCCTTTTTTTAGTGTTATATGTTGTTAGACCATCAACGCGTTTTCCGCTTCTTTGCGGTGCGTCAATAACGGACCGCGCACACCGCGCTCAATTTTGGCATACGCATCGTGGTTGTGGATGCTTTCGTAATTGTTGCTCGATACGTAAAACCACGCGATGCGCTCTTGGTCCATCATGGATAGCAGGTCTGTCGCCACATCGCGCACGATGTCTTCGACAAATTTGGGGTTGTTATATGCGCGCTCGGTTACGTATTTTTCATCTGTGCGTTTCAGGATGGGATAGAGTTGACACGACGCATGGTATTCGCCAATGTCGATCAAATCTTCAAACCAGATAAATTCATCCTCATAAGGCCGCACGTCCATTGTGATTTCGGAACGTTGATTGTGCGCGCCGTAGTCGCTGATTTCTTTGCTGCAGGGGCAGAGGCTTGCCACGTTGGCACGCACGCCGATGAGCTTGTCTTGCGTGCCTTCATTTGTCAACATTGCTCTGAATTCACAGTTGTAGTCCAGCATGCCTTCAATGCCCGTGATAGGTGCTTTACGGGTTAAAAAGATGGGAAATGCCATGCTGAGAAATGCTTCTTCGGCTTCCAATAATTCGAGCATTTCTTCGAGTACGATGTGTACGCTATCAGGTGTAAAGTGTTTGTGTTGCTCGTTCAGCGCAATCATAAACCGCGACATGTGGGTGCCTTTTTGATGGTGGGGCAGACTCACGGTCATGGACAGGTTGGCTACTGTGTGAAATTCGCCGTTATCGCGCAGCGGCAAGGTCAAGGGATAGCGGACATTGGAGACACCAACCTGGTCGATTTCAATACCGCGTTTGTCATGTGAGTTTTGTATGTCGGGTAGTTCCATTCTGTTCTCCGTAGTTTGAAAAAGTTCGGCCTAATATACCTCAAAATACAAAATGGTCAATCCCATAAAAATTGTCGATAGAATGTTTTCCACCACCGCGTGTGTGCTTATTAAGGGCTATCAATATGTGCTGTCGCCCTTGATGCGCTTTTTTGCCATTGCGCCCAGTCCATGTCGCTATCATCCCACCTGTTCGCATTACGCGCTTGAAGCTTTTCGCCAGCATTCCTTCGCGTATGCCCTTTCTCTTGCGATACGGCGTGTTTTGCGCTGCCGCCCGTTCGCCAGGGGTGGGTACGATCCGGTTCCTCCGCCTTCTGATCAATGACCTGCTATCTCGCCAACATTCTGCCCAGAGGTTGTCCGCCGAGCAGATGCATGTGGATGTGAAACACTTCCTGGCCTCCGTCGCGATTGCAATTGATGAGCAGGCGATACCCGTTTTCTGAAATGCCCTCTTCTGCTGCGATTTTTGCCGCGACGGTTATCATGCGCCCCAGTGCGGGTTCGTCTTCTTTTGTCACGTCGTTGATTGTAGGGATCAATTTATTCGGTACGATCAATACGTGGGTGGGTGCCTGGGGATTGATGTCCCGAAAAGCGGTTACCAGGTCGTCTTGATAGACGATGTCTGCGTTGATTTCGCGTCGAATAATTTTGCTAAAGATCGTTTCTTCGGACATTGTTCTCTCCTTTGCTGAGTGTTGGTGAACGCAAAACTGTATGATAGGGAATGAGATTTGTTTTTGCCAACTGGATTTTGACTGTGTAATACAAAATTCTTGATGTTATAGAGGTAACACTGTATATTTCAACTTCTTGCCCGCCGCGTGTTGGCGGTCTGATAACAAAAGATACTGGGGGTACGCTATGGCTAAGCGACAGGGTAGCCGCATAGGCATTAGAATGAAAAGTACAGAGAGTTCGCATTATTATCATACGGAAAAAAATCGACAGAATCATCCCGATCGTCTCGAACTAAAAAAGTTTGATCCGATACTGCGGAAGCGTGTGCTCTATCGGGAAGAGCGATAGATATTGATAAGAGGATTTTTCCATGGCCAGACGTTGTAGTATTACGGGAAGGGGACCGCTTAGTGGTCATCACGTGTCCCACTCCAAACGAAGAGTCAAGCGGGTGCAGAAACCCAATTTGAAGAGCAAGCGCATTTACGTCCCTGAACTGGGGCGCTTTGTGCGTATCAAACTCTCAGCCCGCGCACTGCGAACGGTGAATAAAAAAGGTCTTTTGCCGTATCTCAAAGAGCGCGGTCTTTCAGTGGAGGAAGTTGCGCTTTAAATAAAATGTCATAAAACATGGATTCGGGTTGCAGTATAGGGAAAACGGTGAGAATCCGTTGCGGTCCCGCCGCTGTAACTGGGGATGTTTCTCGCACTATATGCCACTGGTGAAAAACCGGGAAGGCGCGAGGCGCATGAGACCCAGAAGCCAGAAGACCTGCCCGAATCTCAGGCCTTATTGATTTCCTCGTGGATTGGGAAAAAGGTGAGATAATGCGTGCGCTATGTGGTTTTGTCGCGTTTAGCTATGTCCCTGATTTCTACAAGGAAGTCAGGGATTTTTTTGTGCGAGGTGTGTGTTGAATCTGAGAATATGGATGCAGATGATATGTTGTATCGGAGTTTGGATCATACCTGTTCAGGCGCAGTTGTCTTTGCAATATGCACAGGGTTTTCGCGTTGATTATTTCGATGATTACAGGGTTGTAACAGTGCTCGCGCCCGGGGGTGGAGAGCGGGAAGAGGTTCAGTATATCTTGGTGCAGCGCGGGCACGAGTCGCCCGATGGCTATGAAGGGGTTCCGAGAATAGAAATTCCCGTGCGGACTTTGATTACGACATCTACGACGCATTTGCCACATGTCGAAAAGCTCGGTGAGGTGCATAGCCTGATTGGAATTGATAATATCAAATTTGTCAATACAGAGGCTGTCAATCAACGCTTTGCGGAGGGTAAGTTGACCGAGGTTGGTCGAGATAGGGCTATGGATTTGGAAAAGGTTCTGGTGCTTCAACCCGATCTCGTTATTGCAGATACGTACACGCAAGAGAATGTGCTTGTCGTGTTGCAAGAGGCTGGTGTGCCCGTTGTGATTAACGCCGCTTATGGGGAATCTTCTTTGCTGGGGCGCGTGGAGTGGATCAAATTTATGGGTGTTTTTTTTGAAAAAGAAGGGCTGGCATCGGCCCAATTTGATAGCATTGTTGTGAGGTATGAGGCGCGGAGGGCGTTGACGCAGGATTTGCCGATGGACAAACGTCCCACGGTTTTTGTGGGGTCTCTCTGGCGCGGGACCTGGTTTATGGCTGGAGGTAAAACCTATGCTGCACAATTGCTCAGGGATGCGGGTGCAAATTATCTGTGGGCAGATGATGAGTCACAACAGAGTTTGGCGCTCGATTTTGAGACGGTTTACGAAAAGGCGCACGATGCGGATTGCTGGATCACGATGAAAAATGGGTGGTTTTCTCGAGATGATGTTGTTGCCGAGGACGAGCGTTACAAAAGATTCACGGCGTTTGAGAACGGGAATGTTTTCAATGCCAATGCGCGTCTGAATGCGCATGGGGGCAATGATTATTGGGAGACAGGGCTGATTGAGCCGGATGTTGTGTTGGCGGATATTATTAAAATTTTACATCCCCACTTGTTGCCAAATCATCAGCTCAAGTACTATCGAAAGCTGGATCCATAGCTTATGAAAACGATGCGTTTTTTCATTTTTTTAATTCTTTGCGCGAATACGCCGCTTTGGGGAGCGCAGATTGTTGGTCGCGTTACGGATGTGGAGAGCCGAATGCCCATTGCAAGTGTGCGTGTTCGCATTCTCAATACGGATTTTGTGACGCAGACGGATGGCGATGGGCGTTTTGTTTTTTTTGATTTGATGCCGGGTGCTTATACATTGTCCATAACTCATGTGGCTTACGATGAGGTGCGGCGTACGGTTCAGGTGGCCGAGACGGCTGAGGTTTTTATTGCGCTGTCTCTCAGGACCCTTCCCCTTGATGAGTTTTCGGTGATTGCCGATCCGATAGGTGCCAGTGATATTCACAGGAATCCGGCGTATGCGACGGTTATTCCGCGCGAGAGTTTTGAGGGTAGGGAGACGACGTTGCCCGATGTGTTGGCCGAAGCTACGGGGGTACACGTCAAGCGACTGGGTGGGTTGGGCACTTTTAGTACGCTTTCGTTGCGCGGTTCATCAGCCGATCAGGTTGAGGTCTACCTCGATGGCATTTTGCTCAATACTGCTTTTGGTGGGGGGGTAGATCTCAGCAATTTGCCACTGGCTCACGTCGGGCAGATTGAGGTGTATCGCGGTGCAGGTGCCGGGGGCAATGGTCTGGGGGGCACGGTGCATGTGCGCACGCGACAGACGCAGGGACGATGGTTTCATGGGATTCGAGGATCGTGGGGAGCTTTTGATACGCGGTTGCTGAGTGGTGTGTTCGCGGGTGGGTTTGGTCAGTCGGAGTTTCTCGTTGTGGCCGATTATGCACATAGCGATAACGATTTTGGATTTCTCGATGATAATGGGACGGAATACAATGACAGTGACGATGTTTGGAGCAGGCGTCAGAATAACGATCATCGATCTTTTAATCTTTTGGGCAAATGGCGTCGCGCTTTTGGGGAGGATAGAATTTTGTCTTTTCACGAGTCCGCGTACTGGAAATATCAGGGTATGCCCGGTATTAGCAATAATCAGTCGCAGAATGCACATTTGGATGTTTTCCAAATGATGACAGAAGTCGCTTATGAAGATCGCGTTTTTTTGCGCGGTATAAATACGCAGCAATCGCTTTATGTCACGCATGTCAAAGAGCGGTTCCGCGATCTGGATGGCGAGATCGGGATTGGTCGCCAGGATAATGATTATCTCACGCGTACTTATGGGTGGCTGGGTCGTTTGCAAACGGTTCTGTTTTCGCATTGTGATATCGCGGCTGCGATTGGGTTGCACAGGGAGACTTATTTGCCGACGGCGCATCTTCGGTCTCTCTCCAATTTGTTCGATAGTCAGCGGTGGGTTTTTGTCGCGCGCACGGGTGTGGATATTTCGCTGCCGGGTGAGATCGGTATCTGGTCTTTTGGCGCGGAGCAACGGCGGATATACAGTTCGTTTACCGGTGCGAATCCTTTTAATTTTTCGCCGCTCGCACCCGATTCGGCCAATACGCGCAGTCTCACCAGTCTGCGTTCGGGTGTGCGTTTGGATCTGGCATCCCATCTGATGTTTAAGGCCAATGCGGGGCGCGTATTTCGCGTGCCTTCTTTTTACGAGCTTTTTGGCGATCGCGGCGGTGTGGTCGGCAATGTCAATCTCAGGCCAGAGTATGGTTTGACCTGGGATGCTGGTCTGCGTTATGCAGATGGTACGACCACTTTGGAAGGCGCGTTTTTTGACCATCGCTATGAGGATTTGATCCAGTTTGTTCACACGTCACAGGCTACGTCGCGTCCGGTTAATATTGGCAAAGCGCGCGTGTATGGGTTTGAGATGACCGCGCAGAGACGTTTTGGTTCTCGGGCCGATCTGTCGGGTAATTACACGTATCAAAAAGCTACTGATAAGTCCAATATTCCCCATTTGGTTGGCAATATTTTACCCAATCGTCCGCCCCACGCGCTGTTTGTTCGCGCGACAATGCGTCTGGGACGCTGTACTGCGTTTTACGATTATGCATTTGAAGATGGCAATTTTTTGGATCAAGCAAATCGACGCCCGTTATTATCGCGGCATGTTCACAATACGGGTGTGAAGGTGGATACGGGGCTGCGGTTTCACATTGGATTGGAGGTAAAAAATTTAACCGGAGCACAAATCGCCGATACCTGGGGTTATCCGCTGCCAGGACGCGCGTTTTTTGTGAGTTTGAATGCGGATTAAGTGGTTTTTATGAATCAATGCTGCTAACATTTTTAAACGAAAAAGGAGAATACAATGATTTTATCTGTGTCTATCCGTGGACATCTGTGTAAAACGCTCAAATTACTCGCGTTTTTTCTTTTGTTTTTTACTTTTAGCGTATCGGCAAATCAGGCGATTATCACGACGACGGATTATAGCAGTGGTAGTTTTTCGAGTCTGGATCTGAGCACGAATACGGCAGTGCGCGATCACCTGACGATTCACTCGGATGCGGTGGTGCGGACGTATCGGGATAAGGTGTATATTATCAATCGCCTGGGACAGGATAATGTAATTGTTTTGAGCAGCAGTGATCTGAAGACGCCTTTGACGCAGTATTCGACGGGCAATGGTTCAAATCCGCACGATATGGTTTTTGTCAGCGAGGAGAAAGCGTATATTTCGCGGTATGGGCGCACGCATTTGTTGATTGTAAATCCGGTTACGGGGGATTCACTGGGTGCGGTGGATTTATCGGGTTTTGCAGATGCGGATGGTTTGCCCGAAGTATCTCAGCTCGCGTTGTACGGCAATCATTTGTTTGCCGCGTGTCAGCGGCTGGATCGAGATAATGGGTGGGTGCCGACGGATGTTTCGGTGATTGCGGTTGTTGATGTGATGAGGGATCAGGTGGTGGATGTGGATGCAAATACAGCCGGGGTGCAGGGGATTGTGATGGCGGGTAAAAATCCCGCGGGTGCGGTACAGCGAGGAAATAAGTGGTTTTTGAGCGCGGTTAATACGTTTGCTGATTTGACGGATGGCGGGATTGAGGTGATTGATCTGGCAAATTTGAAGAGCGAAGGCGTTGTGCTTGGTGAGATAGCTTTTGGGGGTAATCTGAGTTCTCTGGCGATGGTTTCAGATGAGGAGGGGTATGTCGTTGTTTTGGATGCGAGTTTTGCCAATGCTGTCAAGCGTTTCGGTTTGGGGACGCAGTCTGTATCACCACCTCTGGATGGTTTGACCGGGGGTTTTGTGCCGAGCCTGGGGGTGTTTGGGGAACGGTTGTACGTTTTGGATCAAAGCAGTTTTGCGGATCCGACAGCCGTTGGCGTGCGGGTTTATGATGTGAAGACGGATGAGCTTGTGGCCGGTCCGATCAGTACGGGGCTGTTGCCTTCGACTATTGCATTTGTGGGCAGTGTGGCTGATTTTAATGGCGATTGTGTGGTTGATTTTAGCGATTTTTTGGCTTTTGCTTCCGCGTTTGGGAAAGCAGCGAGTGATGCTATGTTCGATTTGGATGGCAATGGTTCGGTCGATTTTCCCGATTTTCTGATTTTTGTTTCGGAATTTGAAGGGGAATAAAAAGCCTGTATCCGCGTTCAAAAGAGAGGTTTGTATGAGTACCAGACAACGAAAACGGCATGTGAAAAAGGGCCTGGTGATGGTCAATACCGGAGATGGCAAGGGTAAGACTACGGCTGCCCTTGGGGTGATGACCCGCGCATGGGGGCGCAAGATGCGTGTGGGTGTGATTCAGTTTTTGAAGCACGAGAATGCCAATTTTGGCGAGATTCGCGCGGCCAGGCGCATGGAGGTCGATTGGATTGGTACAGGCGATGGGTGGACGTGGACGAGCAAGGATATCGATGAGACACAGGCTCGGGCATTGCGCGGTTGGGAAGTGGCGCAGGAGCGGATTGTAAGCGGAGATTACGATCTGTTTATTCTGGATGAGTTTACGTATTTGATGGCTTTTGGATGGTTGGATGCAACAGAGGTGGTAGATTGGCTGCGGGAGCATAAGCCGGAGATGTTGCATGTGATTATTACGGGGCGGGATGCGCCCGATGAGCTGGTTAATTTTGCCGATATGGTGACGGAGATGCGCGAGGTTAAGCATCCGTTTAGTGATCAGGGTATTGTGGCCCAACCCGGGATTGATTTTTGAGATGGGTGAGTTTATCGATCAGCATGAGTATTACGATTTGAAGCGCGATGGCCGTTTTTTGATCGCGGAATTGCTGGTGCCGCATCAGGTGCTGAGTACGTCGGCATATCGCGGTGGTTTGTGCGAGGATGTCCGATATCTGGTGAATCACCAGAGTTGTGAGGGCAATGGGCACGATGCGCGCTTTGCGTTGATTAAACAACTGGGGGAGGTGGGGTATCATCGCCATGTCTGTGCAGAACGCGGTTTTCCGCCGGACGCGGTTGCGCTGATGGGGACGGCTGCAAATATGCATTATGCGGCTCGCGTTGTGGAATCGCATGCCGAGTTGCGCGTGTGTGCGGTTGTTACCGCAGGTGTTGAGGGCAATGCGGGGTGTGCGGGCGATGGGGCGAGTTGGCACGAAGAGGATGCGGGATGGCGCCATCTCTATGAGGGTACGATCAATGCGATGGTGTTGATCAATTGGCCGCTTACGCCAGGGGCGATGGCGCGGGCGGTGGTGACGATGACTGAGGGGAAGTCTGCCGCGCTTCGGGATCTCGCGATTTCGAGTCGCTTTTCTCAGGATCTCGCAACGGGTACGGGTACGGATCAGTACTGTGTTGCCGCGCCTCTGGATAAGACACGCGTGCCCAAGACCAATGCGGGACATCACGCAAAACTGGGCGAGTTGATCGGCAAATCTATGCGCAAAGCCACGCTGGAGGCACTGCGATGGCAGAACGGTTTGGAAGGGTCTTATACGCGTAGTGTTTTTCATGCGTTGAAGCGGTTTGGGTTTAGAGAGGATCGATTTTTGTCGGCGATGGAGAAACGGCTCAAAGCAGATGAATTTGCGTTGTTAAAGAAGAATCTCAAGTCCGTTGTTTATGAACCACGCGTTTCGGCGGCGGCTTATGGGTTTGCAGCGGTTTGGGATCGGGTGCGGTATGGGACGGTTTCACTGGAACTGGCAGATCCAGTGTTGCGGCAACAGGCAGCGATATTGGCGACTTCGCTGGCGGCAAGACCAGATGTCTGGTTGTCGTGTTACGAGCAGTTGCGCGTGGATGAGAACGCATTTTTGGAGGTCGTTTACGATGCATTTGCGCTTGGATGGCGTTTGAAATGGACGTGACAATTCTCGAGCCGGATCCGGTTTTGCTTCTTTGCGCGGTTGTTTTGGATGGTCTTTTTGGCGATCCGGTTTATGCGTTGCATCCCATTCGTTTGATGGGGGCGACGCTGTCTTTTTTTGAGCGGTTGCTTCGCGGTTTGCGTTTGGATGGTTATGCTGGTGGGTGTTTGCTGTTTTTTTTGTTGTCTGCGTTTTGGGTGGGGGTTGTCTGTGCATTGGCTTTTGTGTTGCATGATGTCCAATCTGGGGTGGGTTGGATTTTTCAGGTTTTTGTTTTGTACTCTATGCTTGCGCTCAAAGATTTGTGCAAGCACGGGTTGGCAATTGATCGCGCTGCTGATCTGGCGCGTGCGCGAGAGGCGGCGTCTATGCTTGTGGGGCGCGATACGGATGTGATGGATTTTGCGGCTTGCCGGCGTGCGGGTATGGAGAGTTTGAGCGAGAATGCTGTGGATGGTTTTGTGTCGCCCGTTTTTTGGTACGCTATACTGGGGTTGCCGGGTGTTGTGTTTTTTAAGGTGGTTAGTACGATGGATTCTATGGTGGGGTTTAAGACGCCGCCATACCGCTATTTTGGCTGGTGTGGGGCGCGGCTGGACGATGTGCTCAATTTTATTCCGGCGCGTTTGACGTATTTGGGGATGGTGCTGGTGGCGTTTTTTATACCCGGGTGTTCTGCGCGCAAGGCATTGCTTATCGGGTGGCGGCAACACGCGCTTGTTCCGGGGCCAAATTCCGGGTGGAGTGAAGCTGCGGCTGCTGGTGCTTTGCAGAGGCGGTTGGTCGGTCCTGTTTGGCAGGGAGGAATGCAGATTACAGATATCTGGTTGGGCGATGCGGATGATCCAGAGGGTGGACAACCCGGGGATATGCGCCGTATGTGTGTTTTTGTTATTGTTACCTGTTTGCTCGCGACAGGGCTGGTGGTTTTATTGACTTTCTGAGGTCACACACCTATTTTTTGTAGCAATCCAATAAACTGATTACAAAGAGGGCCTATCGTGAAACATTTGATAATTATTTTGGGGCTGGCCAGTCTCTTTTTTGTCGCGCGTCCCGCCGTTGTACAGGGGCAGGAGGTAACGGCGAATGAGGTGGTGGATCGGGAGACTCTGAAAGCTTTTGTCGAGGGGGCAAAGGATTCATTAGAGAGCGCTGCTAACTTTGCTGAGGTCTCAAGATTGATTGAGGCATTCAGGATTGAGGGGGATTGGAAGGCCGGTTCGATGTATCTCGTGGTATTGACTTCCGAGGGACTCGTACAATTTCACGGGGGCGATGTGACGTTTGAGGATAAAAACGTCCTTGATCTCGAAGATGCCAGAGGCGCTAAGATTGTCCAGGAGATGCTCGTCGCGGCCGCTGGAGACGGCGGTTTTGTCGCGTATTATTGGGATGATCCGGCAGTGGAAGGAGATGCCGATTCGCCCAAGCTGACTTACGCTGTTCCGGTTACTATACGCGGTCTAGAGTTTATCTTAGCTGCCGGCTTTTATATGGATCTGTCCAGTGTTGATGCCGAGCCAAATATCTTTGATATCCTGGAGGTAACAGCCCGTGATGTGGTGGATCGGGAAACTCTGAAAGCTTTTGTAGAGGGTTTGAGGGTTCTCGTTCCCATTATTGAGGAAAAGGGTTATCCCTACCTGGCAACCGTCCAGGCTGCAATCAGGACCGAGGGAGAGGATTTCAAGTATGGTTCGATCTACATTTTTGTGATAGATACCAGCGGTGTGTTGATCTTTCACGGGACCGCTGACCCGAGTTCCTATGGGCAAAATATGATTGATGTAGAAGATGTCAATGGGGTCAAAATTGTGCAGGAGATCATCGCGACAGCGACAGCGGGCGGCGGTTTTGTGAAGTATTATTGGGATAATCCAGCGGTAGAAGGAGATGAAGACACCCAATCGCCCAAGGTGAGCTATGTGATCCCGCTTAATATCTTCGGTCAGGTTTTTATCGTGGGCGCTGGTATTTACCTGGAGTCCGATACGGCGTTCGATGGTGCCGGTCTGGTGGATGTGCAGGTTGTAGGCGATGGCGATGTGAGTGGTTTGACGGTAGAGGTTTCTCGGTCGATTGCCGGTCGCGTGCCCAATTATGCGTGGCATAATACGACAGATGAGATGGGTCGTGCTGTGGTGAGGGTGATGGCGGATGACCAGAGTAGTGTGAATGGCATGTATCAGGCGCGCGTGCGTTCGGCAGATGGTGCGACCATTGCGAGGTGGTCCAGTATTCCAATCGTGCCCGGAAGTCGCGTGACGTATGAGGTCAATTTGAACGGTGATGTGCGTTTTATCAATCCATCTGCGGCTTCATTGGGGCAGAATCATCCCAATCCGTTTAATCCAGCGACGACTATTCGCTATTCTCTGGGCGAAGCAGTGAATGTACGACTGGCGATCTACAATGTACTGGGGCAGGAAATTCGGTTGCTGGTTCAGCAGTTCCAGGCCGCGGGAAATTATACGGTCGTGTGGGATGGGCGTGACGCTGCCGGGCGTCAGGTAAGTACGGGTTTGTATGTGTATCGCTTGCAAGCCGGGGCTGATGTGGTCACGCGCAAGATGTTGCTGGCAAAATAGTAGTGAATAAAATCACTCTGAGGACAAAGATATGAAAACTTATTTATTTAAGGCTGTCTTAGAGAAAGACAAGTGGCCCGATGAGCCAGATGCTAAAGCTGTCTGGAGAGCTTATATTCCCGCGTTGGAGCATAGAGGGGCTGCGAGTTGGGGATATACCCAGAAAGAGGCGTTAGAGAATTTGGAAAACGCTGTTGATCTTCTTGTTGCGTATCTGCTGGAGAATGGGGAAGAGATCCCTTCTGAACCTTCTTCACAGATTCAGGTTAGTGATGTTCCTCTGGTCACTGTAGCTATCTAATATGGCGATTGATTATAGCAGGCTTCGTTCATTGACAGCACGCAGATTGATACGAGCAATAACAAGAGACGGGTTTCGTGAATATAGAAGAAAAGGCGCGACCCGTTTTTTTGTTCACCCAGATGGGAGAATGACGACTATTCATCTCCACAATATGAATCAAACTTTTGCTGTCGGTACGCTCAAATCAATCATTGAACGACAAGTTCAGTGGGGAGAGAATGATCTTGAACGTCTTGGACTTTTGAAATGATTTGACAGAGGTGCATGGTGGCGATTCTCAAAACACAAAATCTCGCTGTGGGTTACAAACACGGCCGACGTCCGTCTCGCGTTGTGGCGCGCGATATAGATGTGTCGCTTCATCGCGGTGAATTTGTGTGTTTGCTCGGTCCCAATGGTGCGGGGAAATCCACGCTTATTCGCACGCTTGTGGGGATGCAGCCGCCACTCGATGGGCAGGTTTGTCTTATGGGGCGGGATATCTCGGATATGTCTGCTACTGAGGTTGCCCGGGTGATTAGCGTGGTGCTTACGGATCGCATTGGTGTTGGTATTATGGCTGTGCGCGATCTGGTCGGTCTGGGGCGATATCCCCATACAGATTGGATCGGACGCTTTACAGAGGAAGATGAACGGGTTGTTTCCTGGGCTATTCGGGCAGCCCGCGCTGAGGATTTGGCATATCGCAATGTGGCAGAACTCAGCGATGGCGAGCGTCAAAAGGTTATGATTGCACGCGCGCTGGCGCAGGAGCCAGATCTTATGATTCTGGATGAGCCTACGGCTTTTCTCGATTTGCCTCGCCGCGCTGAGATTATGGCTTTGTTGCAGGATCTGGCACATTCTACGGGTAAGGCGATTTTGCTTTCAACGCACGATTTGGATCTGGCACTGCGTTGTGCAGACCGCATTTATCTTTTGCCGTTTGAGGGCGCATTGCAGACTGGCGCGCCCGAGGATTTAATTCTCAATGGCGCATTTGAAGGCGCGTTTCAGAGTGATGGCGTGCGTTTTGATGCGGATACGGGTGCGTTTAAGCTCAATGGACAACGCGGTCGCGCCTCAGTTGCTGTTTCGGGACAGGGACGGCGTGCTTATTGGACAAAGCGCGCGCTGGAGAGAGCCGGATTTCAAGTGGGAGATGCGGGGGCTGAGTGGCGCGTCGATATTGGGGCAGGGGATGCCTGGTGTGTTGAGCGCGGTGGAGAGAGCCGGGAATACGGTTCGATTGCCGATTTGATTGCGGCACTGAAAAGTGAGCGCGGATAAAAGGATGGTCGGGATGGAGGCTCAATACAAGGATGAAGCGCAGGGGAGATCGCGGCACGCGGTTATTGTGCTGGGGTTATTTTTCCTGCTTCTAATCGCGTTCGGCTTGAGTTTGTCGTTGGGGTCGGTTCATATTCCGTTGGCGGGCTTGTTCGGTATTCTTACGGGCGGAGAAGTATCTTCTGAGGCATGGGCGATTATTGTTCATACGATTCGATTGCCCAAGGCGATTACCGCTGTGCTGGCAGGTGCAGCGCTTTCTGTGAGTGGATTGCAGATGCAAACGCTTTTCCGCAATCCTCTGGCGGACCCTTTTGTGCTGGGTATCAGTGCTGGCGCGAGTCTCGGCGTTGCGATTGTGGTGCTGGCGGTGGGTTCGGTCAGCAGTGCGCTTATCGCGGGGTTGGGCTTTCTGGGCGATTTGAGTTTGGCTGTTGCAGCTATCCTGGGTGCAGCCGCTGTGCTGGGGTGCGTGTTGTTGGTTTCTCGCAGTGTGCAGAGTGTGATGACGTTGCTGATTTTGGGGCTGATGTTTGGGTATGCGACGGGGGCTTTTGTCAGTGTTTTGATTTATTTTAGCGTTCCCGAACAAATTCAGTCGTACATTTTGTGGACTTTTGGCAGTTTTGGGAGTGTGACCTGGCGACAGATGCCCGTGCTCATTTCTGCTATTTTTGTGGGTCTTTTGCTGGCGTTTTTGTGTATTAAGCCGCTCAATGCACTGTTGCTGGGGGAAAATTATGCGCGCAGTATGGGTTTGAATGTCAAGCGTATTCGCTTGTGGATTTTGGTCAGTGCGTCGATTCTGGCGGGCGCGACGACTGCTTTTTGCGGTCCGATTGCGTTTTTGGGTCTGGCTGTGCCGCATCTTTGTCGCAGTCTGTTGCATACGTCGGATCACCGCGTGCTTATGCCTGCGGTCACTTGCCTGGGGGCGACGCTGGCACTGCTATCCGATCTGATCGCCCATTTGCCGGGTAGTCAATTTGTTTTGCCGCTGAATGCGGTGACGTCCCTGATTGGCGCGCCGATTGTGATCTGGTTTATTTTGCATCGCAAGAATTTGAGTCAGGCGTTTTCGTAAGGGCTTCAATTATTGGTGCTCTGCTCGAGGGTTTCCAACCAGCGATAGCCGTAGGTCGGGATGTTGGATGAAGACGGGGTTGTGCTACTGGTAAACATGTCGAATCGTTCGGCTCGCAGACGGTAGCTGTAGTTGTGCCGGGGCTGGAAGTTCACGATTTCACTGCGGAATGCTTCGCCATTGACGACGTTGCAGTACACGGCGCCGCAGGGGGTTCTGTGGGGGCCTACGGTTATTTCTTCTTCTGTGCCCGTTACTTCGGTTTTTGAGACTATTTCAGTCAATACGTATCGCCCATCGCTGTACTGGTTTGCGTTGAGGGTATAGTAATATCCGGCTTCGTACTCAAAGTTGGTGATGATGTCGTTGTAGGGCGCACCGTTAATCAGCAGGCAAAAGTCGTCGTTTTGCTCGCATTTTACCCTCGCTGGTCCCACGGATAGGGTTGTGGGCGTGGAAGGCGCAGGGGTTTTTTCTATTTGTTCCAGCAGGCGATAATTGTACTGGCCAGCGTCCTGCGGGGGTTCTTCTCCATCATAGGGGTCGTATATGCCGATCCGCAGGTGATAGTTGTAGCCCGCTTCAAAGTTGAAGCCTTCAATGCCGTCGTAGAACAATGAGCCGTCAACGATCATGCAGGTCTGTTCACCCATGCCGTAGCATCTGGCCAGGGCTGGGCCGACAGTTACTTCTCGTATTTCAATGTATTCGGAATTGTTCGGGTCCAACGGACCTATGCAGGCAGTAAGGAACAGTGCGAAGAGGAAAAACCATCTGGGGTGCATTGGGTCACTCCTTTTTGTACGGCGCAGTAACGGTTTACGGTATTAAACATTATGAAGGGCAAATGGGTTCCCAAATATGAACATTGATTGACTTTCTGAGGTCAGTTCAAGGCAGTTCCCCGCCGGTTGTTTGATCTGTTTTCTCAACCATCTGCCATCCGTTGATGTACCCGTTGTGTACGGTTTTGTCCATTAAGTCTTGACAATAATGTGAGAATTGATTATCATTTCTTCATGCAAAGAGCGAATCAACAGCAGAGAGCGAAACAGCAGCTAACCGTCTTGCGAGCCCTTAGCGAAGCGGACGGCCCCCTATCCGCCAGGGAACTGTGGATCCGCCTGAGCGGAAGCGGAGAGCGTGTCGGTCTCGCCACGGTATATCGCGCGCTCCAACGGGGTGTTGAGGAAGGAATGCTGGAGTCGGTCGAGGGGTTGGGCCGCGGCGTTCGGTACGAGCCCAAGGATCGTGAGCATCACCATCACTTTCTTTGCTCGACCTGCGACCACGCGTTCGACCTCTTCG